>CAJXRU010000004.1 GCA_913060565.1 uncultured Gammaproteobacteria bacterium
CCAGGCGCGATGGCTTGTTGGCCTTTAATCGTTGAAACCGTGGTTTCAAAATTAACGAAATCGCTGTCATGGCTGACATAACTATTATGATGTTTGTGAGTGTCTTCAATGGCAGGCATTCGCGGTAATGGCTCAAGGCCGTATGATTGTCGCTCTTTGTTATTTCGTAATAGTAATCCATCATAAAAACCGATACGTGGTGCCAGTAAGTTATTACCAACAAATGTGCCATTACGTACCAGTCGGATGTCTTGTCTATTATTCTCAAACCCTTGTCTGGTCACTAAGGTTTCGAAATTTAGGGTACGTTGCTGACCAGCAAGCATTGGCTCCTCTAACTTATAGATATAGTAAGCAAGTGGCTTATCGATTGAGACAAGTGTTGCACCTTCTAATTCGACCGAGACAACACTTGCTTGGATTGGAAAAACAAGATGAATAGCCCTGATTGGCTCGCCTGTTTTATTTTCTAATATTTGAGTTGATCGTGTTTCGATACGGCGTTTAATGGGGTAAATATCAACATCTATTTTTACATCGACAATGCGTGGCATCGGTAATTGAGCATATTGCTGATACTTGCTTTCATAATCGAGATTTATTTGGTCAAGATCTAGAGACGAACGGTATTCATTAATCACATTGGTATTGTAATAAATAAAGCTGCCACTACTGATAAACACCAACATTAAACCAGCAAAAACACCAACGTAGCCCTTAGTTCGAAATGCCGTCAATTTTTTTAATCTAAAACGCATCGGCTGTGATGTACCACGTGTATAAAACATATACGTAAGCATTAACATCACGCCAGCAATAGCGCCCCAATACACACGTAGCCAAATTCCGGCATTAGCTAAATTACTATTATCATTCATTTCCGATAATGGCGCCCACACACCCGGCAAGCCATAACTCAACAACATATGCTCAACGCCTAAGATGTCGCGAGATAATGAAAGCAAACCAATAAACATGATAAAGAGCAAGATCCCAATCGCCCGATTATTCACAAGCACCTGTAAGAAACAAGCAAGGATTGCTAAATAAATATAAGCAATGGGATAGTAAATAAGTCCGCGAGAAACGTATTCACTTAAGCGTAAATCATAGTGACCACTAACTAGCTGTAAAATAATCGCCATTACTACGCCTAAAGCAACGACTGCGAGCATCATTGCCACCAACGCCCCGACTTTGCTCACCACAAATACCCAGTTAGGCGTTGGTAAAGCATCCATCACGCCATTAATATTGCTACGACGTTCACGCCATAAAACTTCTGCGCTATAGAACGCCAATATGACCATTAATGCGCCAGTTAAGGCTTGTTGAATAGCGCTAAGCATGAATCTTGTTAATGGATAAGTGTTTACATCGTAGACGGTTTGACGTCCAGTAAGTGAGAAAAACAACAGAAAGAAACACAGCGACATCAAGATTAAAAATGGCACGCTGCGTAAAATGGCATTCATTTCAAACTTGAGACAATGCACTAACTGCAACCAGTGGCTGTTTGAATGCCAACGTGATGATAGATCTGCAGTGAGATCCACCAGCGCCTTAAGCTTTGTTTCAGATCCCGTTTTTTCCTGATTCACTTTCGGTTGTTTTGGCGGCGTTCTCATCGAGAATTTTGCAAATGCAGCAACCAATAACACTACAGCAACGCCAACCCATACGAGTCGGTTAATCAGTAAATCACCTTCAACGGTCAACATCGTAGAATTGCGCTGCGCAGCCGTCCAATATTCGGTATGACTACCGTAAAGATCCGCCATAAAGGGGTCAAAAACGCCGGATACCGCTGTAGATATATCAACGCTAATAAACAAAATAACCAACAACAGTGCCATTAAGTACGCATAGATAATCTTTTTAAATGCCAGTGTCATGGCAAAAATTAATGCCGAAACAATGAATACGGTTGGTAAAATCATGGTGAAATACACTTGTACATACTGTGAAATTCCACCCTCGCCTAATGTGCCTTCAACCACCCAAGGCCAATGCGTACCAATCCACATGCCCAATGGCAGCATCGCGTTCACAACAGCAAAGGCTAAAAAGCTACCCAGAAAACGTCCAACGACATAGTCAGTTTTGTTAATGGGCGTCGAAAACAACAAGCCATCAAATTTTGAATCGTGATCTTTTAAAATGGCATTACCTAAATAACTAGGCGCAATAAATACCGATAGTATCGACATTAAAATCAGAAATTTAGCAATCATATAAGGCGAGTTAATAAATACATTACCACCACGTGCAGTGCCCTGAAACTCAACGCCGTTTGCCGTGAAGATAAAGGCAATACCAAATAATAAACTGCCGATAAACAGGCTTTGCCATGACAAAAACTGATAACGAAACTCATGGCGCATAATGCAATTAATCATTGGTAGACTCCTTGCCAATTGCGATGAAATATACATCCTCTAAGTTGGGCGTCGCAACACCAAACGAGTCATCAGGTTTATTGGCTGAATGCACACGAATTTCAACTTGTCCGCTACACAGATGATCTGAAATCACCTTGTAGATTTGTTGATGGTCATTTAGCTGTGATTTGTGGATTGTTTTAGTCCAGATTTGACCGTTTAGCGCGTTAATTAAATCTTTTGGTTTGCCATGTGCCGATATTTCACCTTTCGCCAATACCGCCATGTTGGTACAAAGATCGGCAACGTCTTCAACAATATGGGTCGATAATATAACGACAATGTCTTCACCGATATCGGCTAAAAGATTGTGGAAACGATTACGCTCTTGCGGATCTAAGCCTGCTGTCGGTTCATCAACAATAATCAGTTGTGGCTTGCCCAGTAACGCCTGAGCAATACCAAATCGTTGTCGCATGCCACCAGAAAATGTAGCAACGTTCTTCTTTCTCACTTCAAATAAGTTAGTTTGAACCAGCAATCGTTCGACCGCTTGATGACGAGTTTTCTTGTCGGTGAGTCCTTTGAGTACAGCAAGATGATTCAACAAATCATAAGCGCTACCACGTGGATACACACCAAAGTCTTGCGGTAAATAGCCAAGTTGACGGCGTAAATCATCGGGGGAATTTAATATGTCAACGCCATCAAACGTAATTTCGCCGCTTGTTGGCTGCTGTAAAGTTGCCAATGTGCGCATTAAGGAAGATTTGCCTGCGCCATTTGGCCCAAGTAAGCCAAACATGCCTTTTGGGATAGTTAAGTTGACGTTGTTGATGGCTTTTACGCCATTTCCATAGGTGTGAGTTAGTGCTTGAATCGATAACATTAGGTTGTCCTTTTCTGTTTACCCGTAATCAATGAAGTTGCTGTTTTTATAGCGGTTTAAAACCCTATTTACTGCGTTACGCTCAATCCCAATAGCTAGCTATTGCTCAATCGCGCGCCTTGTACATAGAATTTTACTCACACCATAAATTCCTGCATTTCCAATGGTCACGGGTATAGGCGTGCAAAAGCCGCCGAATCTATTTAGGTTCAGATAATTGGTGTAATAATTTATTGTTTTTGGCTGCTAGCTATCTAATGAGTGCTTCATATAAATAGCCAGCAAATGTCTAATTTTTGTGTTAATAAACAAGACTGAATGGGTACTACGAAGGAGGTCTTTTAATCAATATTAAGTGTTGAATATATTGACTGAGTTCTTCAACTTGTGGGTGTTTCTTCTTAAGAATGGCAATGGTGCTACTAAGCTCTGTCAGCGACTTGAGATCTAACGTCTGCACCTGTTTAATGTTCGTCAGTAATGTATAAATTGTATCGCGATCATCGTGGAAACTAGCGTCGAAGCGCTCGTCTTTTAGCGCAGGCATTTCTTCGCTATTCATGCATCGCCAATGTAATTTAGCAAAAAACACATCGCAAAATTGTCCAAGTAATATTAGACGTTCATTATTGGTTACCCGATTGTTATCGAGCTCGTTGTACTCATGCAGATAACTCGATGCTGATAAATATACGTTTGATGATTTACTGGCTTTATCAATAATGTAAAACGGACTTTCGCGCTTAATATTCACAAACATTGAGTGCGATGAATCGATGGTAATCTGCTGTGGCACTTCAATGCGAACTGTCACCCGCTGGCCGCGATTAAAAGTTTCAGGAAACAGTTGAAAGTAGCGATTGAGCGTCAACACATTATCACTAACACTATATTGATAATCGATAGCCTCAATATTTTCCGACAATGCAGCCTCACCGCGACCATTGCTAAAATAAACAAGACTAACATGAATATCACTTACATCATTTGCGACTGTCACAAGCTCAATGTCGACATTTCGTGCTAAATAATTATCTCGCTCATGCTCGACAATCGCTAACGTCATCATGTTATTTTTCGGCGTAATAGTGACTTGTCGAGTCAATTGTTTCTCGTCAGACATTTCAACCATTAAGTAAAATACACTGGTAATAATTAACGCTATTGGAACAGTTGTTAACATTTTAAGCGTTCTGTTCACAGGTCGGCGTGGCTTTTCCAGGTAATATTCACGAATAAACACCACACCACCAACAACCATTAAACAAATAGTCGCCGCACTTAATATCCATTGCACCCACTGATAATAAATTTGGTCATAGTTAAATTCGCTAATACCAACACCGAGTAAACCAAGCACCACCAGCAAGGCCAATAACAAAACGTTCTTTAACAGCCACCGAAAAAATGTCCGTTGGGCAAAGATGCCATGAACAACAACGTGGATTACCAAACCTATTACGCTAAAAGGAAGAAATAGCACCCGTTGTAATGTCAGAAATTTGCTTTTAGGCACATCACCAACCTCGGCAATTTTCTGCGCAGTAGCGGTTTCGCCCTTCGATGCTAACACTTTGTTTCTGCTATTGTTTTTGTCAAATGAAAACCACAAGATAAGATACATTACTATACCAAATCCAAACGCCAAAATTGCGCCGGTAAATGCCAAGCGAATTAAAAAGGCAGGGATATTGAATCTAAGAGATAATCCAGCACATACACCGGCAACAATTTTGTTGTTATCATCTAAATAAGTTTTTGGCGTCGTTTTCTCAACAGGCTCATCAACTGATTCTTCATCGCCTAAATAACCGACTTGCGCAATGAACTCGTTAGCTTGCTTAAGGGTTATTGCTCGCTGTTTACCTTCGTTAACGCCGTAGAATAATTCTGCGAAGCGTAACTCAATATCTTCAAATATTTCGTCACCAAACTCTTGTGTAGCAAGTTGTTGCTTTAACTTTTCAAGGTAGGCCTGCAGCGTTTGGTAACCCTGCTCTTCTATCCAGAAAACTTGCTTAGCAATTTCAATATTGACTACTTTATTCACTGTCATTTCCTCGTCGAATCATTTCAACTGAACCATGTATCTCTTGCCATGCGCCATCCAAGTCTTTAAGCACCGCGTGGCCTTCCTCTGTTAACGAATAATATTTTCGTGGCGGACCAGACTCAGACTCAACAAAGCGATATTGCAAGATATCGGCTTTTTGTAATCGATTAAGTAACGGATACAACGTGCCATCTGTGACTAACAGATCAGCAGCCTTTAGCCGGTCGATAAGTTCTGCGGTGTAAACTTCGTTATCTGCTAATAAACTAATAATGCAGAATTCCAAAATACCGCGTCGCATTTGCGAAATTGTGTTTTGTGCTTTCATAACACAAACTATATAGCAAGCTACCTTGCGTTACAAGGTAGCTTGCTATATAAAATTCAGTGTTCATAAATCGAACGCTCGTTTCCTTTGCTCTGACTGGGTTTAAGCGAAAAATTAATTTTTATAGAGTGAGTATGATTTGAAGATTTGAGAGGGAAGAAATAAAAAAGGCCGCGAATGCGGCCTTAAGTCATCAATTTAGCGAAGTACTAAATTATAGGTTGTCAGCGTTCTCAGAAAGGTAGCTAGCTACGCCTGCTGGAGATGCGTCCATACCTTTGTCACCTTGGTTCCAACCAGCTGGACATACTTCGCCAACTTCTTGGTGGAATGCAAGAGCATCAACCATACGGATCATTTCGTCAACGTTACGACCTAGTGGTAAATCGTTAACTACTTGATGACGAACGTTACCTTCTTCATCAATTAGGAAAGAACCACGGAAAGCAACGCCAGCTTCTGGATGCTCAACATCGTAGGCTTGACAGATAGTGTGCTTAACGTCAGCAACTAATGTGTAACGAACTGGACCAATGCCGCCTTCGTTTACAGGCGTGTTACGCCATGCGTTGTGGCTAAATTGTGAATCGATAGAAACACCGATTACTTCAACACCACGTTTTTGGAACTCTTCAAAGCGTGCATCAAAAGCGATAAGCTCTGATGGGCATACGAAAGTGAAGTCTAGTGGGTAAAAGAATACAACTGCTTTTTTGCCTTTGATTACTTCACTTAGTGTGAATGAATCAACGATTTCGCCATTACCTAGTACTGCTGCTGCTGTGAAGTCCGGTGCAGGACGACCTACTAATACGCTCATGTTTATCTCCGTTTTTTTGTGCTTGTTAGCCAAGCTTTACTTTCAATTGGTATGATTTATTCTTCGTCTGCATATTTTGCAGCAACTTCTTTCAACAATGGCTGTAATTCGCCTTGTTGAAACATTTCTAAGATGATGTCACAACCACCAACTAACTCACCATCAGCCCACAATTGTGGGAATGTTGGCCAGTTTGCGTATTTTGGCAATTCTGAACGAATGTCTGGGTTTTGTAGAATATCTACATAAGCAAATTTTTCGCCACAGCTCATGATTGCTTGAGATGCTTGTGAAGAGAAACCACAGTTAGGTAGTTTAGGAGAACCTTTCATGTATAAAATGATTGGGTTTTCAGAAATTTGCTGTTTAATTTGTTCGATAGTATCCATTAGAATTCCTTTGACGACAGTGCCCATTATTTTTAACAATAAATAGCGGTAATAAATAGTGGGAAAAACTTAAAATAATTTCGCCAATTATACCCCGTCACTGCCTAACACTAAACCCTATATTTACTAAGTGTTTAATGCGTTGATTAACAATGTGGACAAAGGTTACATTCATTTTTGACCCAAATCAATTTGTTGATGTATTATAACGGCGAATAATAATTATGTGAGCCTAAAATAGGCAAATTTCTCAGGAGAATCCCCATGGCGTTTGAACTACCAGCCTTACCGTACGCAGTCGATGCACTAGCACCACACATGTCACAAGAAACTTTAGAGTTTCACCATGGTAAACACCACGCCACTTACGTTGCAAAACTAAATGGTTTAGTTGAAGGTACTGATCTAGCTTCTAAATCTTTAGAAGAAATTATCAAAACTTCTGAAGGCGGCGTATTTAACAACGCAGCTCAAATCTGGAATCACACGTTTTTCTGGAACAGCCTTAGCCCACAAGGTGGCGGCGAGCCAACTGGCGCTTTAGCTGATGCTATCAACGCAAAATTCGGTTCTTTCGCCCAGTTTCAAGCAGCATTCAACGACAAAGCAGTTAACAACTTCGGCTCTAGCTGGACGTGGTTAGTTAAAACTGCTGACGGTAGCCTAGACATCGTTAACACTAGCAACGCTGCTACGCCGTTAACTGATGACAGCCTAACGCCAGTATTGACTGTAGATTTATGGGAACATGCTTACTACATCGATTACCGTAACGTTCGTCCTAACTACCTAGGTGGTTTCTGGGCACTAGCTAACTGGGAATTTGCTGCGGCAAACTTCGCTGGCTAATCTAAGCTAATTGTTAGCTACATCTTAAAGGGCCTGCCGGCCCTTTTTTATTGCCTTTTAGTTAGTGCTTGAAACGAGAAGTGCTATCTATTTTGACTTTTTTGTTCTAACTTATGAAATTAAGATTGCTAAACGTAGTCTAACGTAAGGGATTGCAGTAGAGGTTTAAGGGAATAGTATGAATTGAATCAATTGGTATTTAAAGAAATCTTTGCCTTCCTGTAGATGCTGTCCTAAGCTGAAAGAATGAATCAACCAAATTAACATAAACATAAGTATTACTGATATGAATTGTCTTTATTGGACTTTGTTAATCGGTAAACAGGTCATTTGAAGTCTATTTTGACACACTGATTAATAGAGAGACATCACACTCTAGGAGGTGCTCAATGTCTATTTTTAATCATTATAAAGCGCGTTTTGATGCAACCAAGGAAGAAGAGTTTACCCTCGATGAGTTTTTACAATTATGTAAACAAGATAAATCGTGCTATGCATCCGCAGCTGAACGTCTACTCATGGCAATCGGCGAACCAGAGACAATAGATACAGCGCAAGATCCTCGCTTAAGTCGAATTTTCTCCAATCGTGTTATAAATCGCTATCCAGCTTTTAAAGATTTTCATGGCATGGAAGACGCCATCGATCAAATCGTTTCTTATCTAAAACACTCAGCACAAGGCCTTGAAGAGCGCAAACAAATCATTTATTTACTCGGCCCCGTCGGAGGTGGTAAATCTTCAATCGCGGAAAAATTAAAAAGCTTAATGCAGAACGTCCCCATATACCGTTTGAAAGGCTCTCCTGTTAACGATCATCCGTTATGTTTATTTGATGCGAGTGAAGATGGCGATATTATCGAGCGAGAATACGGCATTGCCAAACGCTATATCAATACCATTATGTCGCCATGGGCGGTAAAAAGATTACATGAATATGGCGGTGATATTTCTCAATTTAAAGTGGTTAAATCCTACCCTTCTATTCTCGATCAATTGGCCATTGCTAAAACAGAACCGGGTGATGAAAACAATCAAGATATTTCTGCATTGGTGGGTAAAGTAGATATTCGTCAGTTAGAGCACTTTTCTCAAGATGATCCAGATGCCTATTCATATAGCGGCGCTTTATGTCGCTCAAATCAAGGGTTAATGGAATTTGTTGAAATGTTTAAAGCACCAATCAAGGTCTTACATCCCCTGCTCACTGCGACGCAGGAAGGCAATTATAATGGCACGGAAGGTATATCAGCTATCCCATTTAATGGCATTATTTTAGCCCACTCAAATGAATCAGAATGGCAAACATTTAAGAGCAATAAAAACAATGAAGCGTTTTTAGATCGCGTTTTCATTGTGCAAGTTCCGTATTGTTTGCGCGTTACTGAAGAAGTGAACATCTACAACAAACTCTTAGAGAACTCGAAACTAAACGATGCTCAATGTGCGCCTGATACCTTAAAAACGTTAGCTCAATTTAGTATTTTATCGCGGTTAACGAAACCGTCTAACTCCAGCGTTCAATCAAAGATGCGTGTTTATGACGGCGAAACATTGAAAGACACCGATCCGAGCGCCAAATCACTGCAAGAATACAAAGACAATGCAGGTGTTACCGAAGGCATGAGTGGCTTATCAACACGTTTCGCTTTTAAAATTTTATCTCGAGTATTCAACTTCGATGATAATGAGATTGCCGCTAACCCTGTCCACCTATTTTATGTATTAGAGCAGCAAATTGAACGAGAACAATTTAGTGATGAACTTAGAGAGCAATACCTTGAGCATTTGAAGGGCTACTTAATCCCTAATTATATCGAGTTCATTGGCAAAGAAATTCAAACCGCCTATTTAGAGTCTTATTCCGAATATGGGCAAAACATTTTCGACCGTTATGTCACCTACGCAGATTTTTGGATTCAAGACCAAGAATATCGGGACTCCGAAACTGGACAACTATTTGACCGCAATGCGCTCAATGACGAATTAGAAAAAATTGAAAAGCCGGCGGGCATTAGCAATCCCAAAGATTTTCGAAATGAAATCGTTAATTTTGTGTTGCGCGCCAAAGCGAATAATTCTGGCAATAACCCTCAATGGACGAGTTACGAAAAGTTACGGGTGGTTATTGAAAAGAAAATGTTCTCGAATACGGAAGATTTATTACCAGTGATTTCATTTAACAATAAAACGAATGCTGACGATCAGAAAAAGCACGCCGACTTTGTTGACCGCATGACCGAAAAAGGCTACACCCAAAAACAAGTTCGCTTGCTCACTGAATGGTACTTACGCGTTCGAAAAGCCTCATAGAAGGAGGCACATTATGTCTCATTTTATTGATCGACGTTTAAATGCGAAAAATAAAAGTTCTGTCAATCGACAGCGCTTTTTAAATCGCCATAAAGAGCAAATAAAACGCTCGATAGATCAGGTCATTACAGACAGAAGTGTCACTGATGTTAGTTCTGGCGAAAACATCACTATTCCTAAACGGGATCTGAGTGAACCTATTTTTCACCATGCCAATGATGGACAAAGACAGCGTGTACATCCGGGAAATGATCAGTTTCAACAAGGCGATAAAATTGAGCGTCCAAAGCAATCAGGTGGCCAAGGGACCGGCGAGGGAAATGCAAGTGATCAAGGGGAAGGTGAAGATGAGTTTACCTTTGAGATTTCTCATGACGAATATTTGGACTTATTGTTTGAAGACTTAGCACTACCCAATTTAGAAGCTAAGCAAAATGCAGATGCGCAGGAGTTTAAGACAACGCGCCACGGTTTTTCAGAAGTGGGCCTGCCCAATAATATTAATATTGTGCGCTCACTAAAAAAATCAATTTCCCGTCGCATTGCGCTAACGGGATCAACGAAACGTGAATTAACAGCACTGGAGGAGCAATTAGCCACGTTGGAACAAAGTAGTGGTGAAAATTATCAAGCGCGTAAATCGCTAGAAGCACAGATTCAGCATTGTAAAGAGCGCATTAATCGCGTGCCCTTTATTGATGATTTCGATTTACAGTTTAATCATTACGCGCGCACACCAGTGCCAAGTTCAAAAGCTGTTATGTTTTGTATCATGGATGTATCAGGCTCGATGGATCAAGAAACGAAAGATATTGCAAAACGATTCTATATCTTATTGTACTTGTTCTTGTCTCAAACTTATCAAACCACTGAAGTTGTTTATATAAGGCACCACACTCAAGCCAAAGAAGTCGATGAACATGAATTTTTTTATTCTCAAGAAACTGGCGGAACTGTCGTTTCCAGTGCGTTGAGATTAATGCACAAGATTCAACAACAACGTTATCCAACATCACAATGGAATGTTTATGCAGCACAAGCCTCTGACGGTGATAATTGGAATGACGACACACCACTATGTAAGGAAGTCATAGAACGGGATTTGCTCCCTAATACTCGCTATTTCAGTTATATCGAGATAACGAAGAGTAGCCATCAGTCAATGTGGCACTGTTATGAAAAAATTAGTGAGCTGTATCCTGAATTTGCTATTAAACACATTAAGGAACGTGCAGATATCTATCCTATATTTAGGGAATTATTTGCCACGTCATAGGTGACATTATGACTAATCAATCGGCAACGAAATTTAAAGATTGCGAATGGACTTTTGAAAAACTTGAATACTTTGACAACATTATTAGTGATGTTGCCTGTAGCTTTGGCTTATCGACCTACCCCAATCAAATCGAAATTATATCATCAGAACAAATGATGGACGCGTATTCTAGCGTCGGTATGCCCATTGGCTACAACCATTGGAGTTACGGTAAAAAGTTTATTCAAACGCAGAAAAATTATCATCGTGGTCAAATGGGCTTGGCGTACGAAATTGTTATTAACTCAAATCCTTGTATTAGTTATCTCATGGAAGAAAACTCAATGACAATGCAAGCGTTAGTGATTGCTCATGCTTGCTACGGCCACAATTCATTTTTTAAAAACAACTACCTTTTTACCACATGGACAGATGCCGATTCTATTATTGACTACCTTGTTTTCGCCAAAAAATTTGTCAGTGATTGCGAAGAAAAGTATGGCGTTAAAGCGGTAGAAGACACGCTCGATTCTTGTCATGCGTTAATGAATCTCGGTGTTGACCGTTATAAACGTCCGGCAAAAATATCACTTCACGAAGAAAAGAATCGCCAAGATGAGCGCGAAGCTTTTCTGCAAGCACAAGTCAACGATTTATGGCGCACGGTTCCTAAATCTAAACAGGTTGAAGAGAATCTAAATAGCCATCGTTTTCCTCAACAACCGCAGGAAAATATTCTGTACTTTATCGAGAAAAACGCACCACTTTTAAAGTCATGGCAGCGTGAGCTAGTCAGGATAGTTAGAAAAATAGCGCAATACTTTTATCCACAACGTCAAACACAGGTCATGAACGAGGGATGGGCAACGTTCTGGCACTACACCATTATCAACACGTTATTTGATGAAGGAAAAGTAGATAACAGTTTTATGTTAGAGTTTTTGCATCATCATACTAACGTTGTCTATCAGCCACCGTACAACAGCCCCTATTACTCAGGTATCAATCCTTATACATTAGGCTTTGCGATGTTTCAGGACATCAAACGAATGTGCGAAGAACCTACCGCTGAGGATAAAGCCTGGTTTCCTGATGTAGCAGGGAGTGACTGGTTACACACGTTGCATTTTGCGTGTAAAAACTTCAAAGATGAAAGTTTCATCAGTCAGTATTTGTCGCCGCATCTGATCCGCGAACTAAAACTGTTTAATACGTTAGATGATGATCAAAATAACTTTATTGAAATTGACGCAATCCATAATGAGCAAGGATATTTGAAAATTCGAGAGGCAATGTCGCAACAATACAACTTAAGCTATCTTGAACCCAATATTCAAATACATCACGTTGATATCAGCGGAGATAGATCGATTACGCTGCGCCACTACGGCCATCATAATATTTCGCTGGGAGACAACATCGACGAGATGCTTAAACATTTGTATCGATTATGGGGGTTTGAAGTTATTTTAGAAAGTGAAAATGAAGTAGGTAAAGTTAGCGAGATAACTCGATGCCCAAAAGCACCGAGTCCAGAATAAAGACTTACTTAGCGAATTGGCACAACGATGTCTGTTGGCATTCTATCGCGTAGTGATAGCCATAATTTAGCGGTCTTAAGGCCGTAACGACGCATTGCGATAACGACTTGGTCATAATCACCTGATTGCGAAATTTTGATTAACTCTTCGTAATGGTTGTCAGCTAAACGTCGTGCTTCTTCTAGTTCAAAGTAGAGCTTACCGAGGCGACTATACATATCTTTGAACCCGTTAAGGATCAACACGTAAATTGGGTTTCCCGAAGCAAACGCTAATTGATGATGCAATGAATAGTCAAAATCAGAATAGGCTTCCGCGTTATCTTCAATTTTCTTGTATTGCTTCAAAATATCTACACTTTTTTCTTGGGCCGCTTTCATCGCTGCACGTATATAGATAATTGAGACATTAGTTCTTGCTGATAGTAACTGGTCAACTAATTCTGGAATCCCATTTTGATCTAGACGTGCCATGGTAACAAGCACACTTAATCCAGCAGTCTCCCAGTAGTTATTTACTTTAGTTGGTTTGCCATGCTGAATTTGCAGCCAACCGTCACGAGAAAGACGTTGTAATACTTCACGGAGAGTCGTTCGGGTAACACCAATAAGTTCTGAAAGTTCACGTTCAGCAGGAAGGTATGAGCCAGGAGGAAAACGTCCCGTCCAAATAGAGTCTACTAAATATTCTTCAGCGAATCCGGCTGGGCTTTGCGCCTTATAAATCATTAAACACTCAAATCAATTTCAATAAAATTCAAAGAATAATAACAGAGCTAGCTGAAATTGATACCGATTTATTTCACGTATTTGCTCTTTTAAGATGATTCTTAATCAATCGCAAGATTATTGTGATAAAGAGTGATCTCTAACACTCTACCTTCTTTCAATTGGACGATTGCTTTAAATTTATGCATTAAATAAATTATTGCCAAATTGACTGTTTCTAACAGTAAACAATCAAATTATAACGAAAATGAAAGTTAAATAAATCGTAAAAACCAATGATTTTATGCAATAAAACTGTCATTAAATAATAGATAGCAATCAAAATAAAACCTGACCGCAGCGTCCACATTTTTAACTTTGACTAATTAAGCATCGATTAATACAATAAATTAACAATTTTAAGTGGATAAATAAGCAGATCACTTGCAAATTGATGCAATGCCTGTAATTAATAGAGGCCATTATTAATGATGCGAAAAATACATCTGTCACTAACTAATAATTAGCTCATAAAACAAGTTGCTAGTTATGCAGTAAAGCGTTGATAGAATTACTGTGTTTTTCTTCTCTACGTGAGGAACCAATGTCGACAATGTCACTTAATCAAGCGTTTATGCGTAACTTCTTAGGCAACTCGCCTAAATGGTACAAATTAGCGATTATTACCTTTTTAGTTATTAACCCTTTTGTCTTCTATTTAGTTGACCCATTCGTTGCCGGTTGGTTGCTCGTAGGTGAGTTTATCTTCACCCTAGCAATGGCATTAAAATGTTACCCATTACAGCCTGGTGGTTTGTTAGCGATAGAAGCTGTTGCTATTGGCATGACCTCACCCAAAATGGTATTACATGAAATATCCGCCAACATGGAAGTAGTATTACTACTAATATTCATGGTTGCAGGGATCTTCTTCATGAAAGACTTGTTGCTCTTTGTATTTACAAAACTAATTACCAAGCTACGCTCAAAAGTCGTCTTATCATTAGCGTTTTGTGCTGCTGGTGCCATTCTGTCGGCATTTTTAGACGCACTAACAGTTATCGCCGTTGTAATCAGTGTTGTTATTGGTTTCTATAGTGTTTACCACAAGGTATCTTCTGGTAAACACTATGATCACGAACATGACCATACTCACGAAGGTGATTTCCACGACCAGCATCGCGCTGATTTAAAACAGTTTCGTGGTTTCTTGCGTAACCTGTTAATGCACGCCGGTGTTGGTACTGCACTTGGCGGTGTAATGACTAAAGTTGGCGAGCCACAAAACTTAATCATTGCCGAAAAAGCAAGCTGGGACTTTATTGAGTTTGCACTTCGTATGTCACCTGTCACTATTCCTGTCTTCGTATTTGGTTTATTAACCTGCTTTGTCATCGAAAAAATGGGCTGGTTTAGCTATGGTGTTCAACTGCCAAAGAACGTTCACAAAGTATTGTCTGATTTTGCAGACGAGCAAGATAGACGTCGTACTCCTAAAGACAAAGCAAAGTTAATTACCCAAGGCGTTATCGCAGGTTGGCTAGTGATTGGCCTAGCACTTCATTTAGCCGCAGTTGGCTTAATTGGTTTATCTGTTATCGTACTAGCAACTGCACTTAACGGCATCACTGAAGAACACGCGCTGGGTAAGGCATTTGAAGAGGCTCTGCCATTTACTTCACTATTAGCCGTATTCTTTGCCGTTGTAGCCGTGATTATTGACCAAAACTTATTTACGCCAGTAATTACCTGGGTATTAAGTTATGAAGGTAATACACAAATGGTAATGTTCTACATTGCCAATGGTTTATTATCGATGGTGAGTGATAACGTGTTTGTTGGCACCGTTTATATTGAACAGATTGCTCAAGCCTTGGCAGATGGGCGCATCAACCGCGACCAGTTTGATATGCTAGCGGTTGCAATTAACACAGGTACTAACTTACCAAGTGTTGCAACGCCAAATGGTCAAGCTGCTTTCCTATTCTTATTAACAAGTGCACTAGCACCGTTAGTTAGACTAAGTTACGGTCGTATGGTTTACATGGCATTGCCATACACCATCGTACTTTCAATCGTAGGTTTCATTTGTATCCAGTCAGGTTTCTTAGCAGACAGTACAGAAAAGCTCTATGAGAAAGGATTAATTAAACATCACTCGGCAATTGTTCAGCCATCCGGCGGCGATCACCACTAAGGTGTTGTTAAAAAGCGTATCTTCGGATACGCTTTTTTCTTATATTATCTAGATCTAAATTCAACGAGTTATTCATGCTTACCTTTTTAAACTCTCTACCCACTGAACGCAAAGCCTGGCTGACACTGGCTGGCGTCGCCACTACCTTTGAATTAGTTGCGATGTATTTTCAACATGTCATTGGGCTTGAGCCTTGTGTGATGTGTATTTATCAACGTACAGCAATGATAGGCCTTGTTGGCGCAGGATTAGTGGGTGCTATTGCACCGCAGAATTTTGGTTGTCGATTGGCTGGTTATGTATTGTGGGGCTATAGCGCTATCAAAGGTCTGCTATTAGCCATTGAGCATGTAGGTATTCAAACAACTCAGTCGCCGTTTTTCAGTTGTGATTTTAGGCCTAACTTTGCACATACATTGCCACTTGATGAGTGGCTGCCATTCTTCTTTAGAGCCGATGGTGATTGTGCGTCGATTTCATGGATGTTTGCAGGTTGGTCAATGTCTCAGTGGATGGTGGTAATTTTTAGCTGTTTTGTGGCAACATTTTTAATTGTTGTACTAAATAGATTACGCGCTAGTAATCGATTTAAAATTTAATCTTAATAAGGGAAACAGAATCTTTTTGTTTCCCTTATTTTAAGCATCGGATATTACTATTTTTTTGTTAATACACGCCCTGCAAGAATATTCGTAAATTGACTGTTTTCAATAACAATTGAGCCGTTAACAATCACTGTTTCAACCCCCTCAGAAAGAACGTTCCAATGAGAAAAGCTTGCTTTATCTTTATATTTTTTAAGGTCGACAATAATAATGTCAGCAAAGTATCCGTTAGTTAATAAACCGCGCTGAGGTAACTTTATTGCTTGAGCCGTTTTGTAGCTGCTTTGCATCACGAATTGCGGCAACGTTAATACACTTTCTTGAAGTACATATTGTCGGTATTTTTTTGGAAAGCTTGCATACTTTCGAGGGTGTCCATTGGTTCCATCCGAAGACGTCACGACCCAAGGTTGTTGCATAAATTGACGAATATCATCGGCAGACATATTAAAAGATGCAACGCGTATTGGTGCACCTTGAACTAATTCAATGACTAATTCTGACGCATTTAATCTGCGTTCTTGGGCAACATCTTTTAACGTTTTCCCCACAATAGACTCATCATTTGCCACTGTAAATAACAACGCATCAGCACCACCACGACGGCGAATATTCTCGGTAATTTGTGCCATAATCTTTGGACGTAATGACAAATCATTAAGTCGATTTACAAAAGCTTGGTGTGAATCAGCCATCACCCACTTGGGAATAACCGCGCTGTGTAAATGGGTGCCAGATGCTTGCCACGGATACTGGTCAGCAGAAATACTCACTCCGTTTTTTCGTGCGCGATTCACTTTATCAATAACTGCACGACTCTGCCCCCAAACATCGACACCAAGCGCTTTAATATGTGCTAAGTGCAAATGAATATTTGCCGCTTTTACAATGTCGATTGCTTCATCAACAGCTTGTGTAAAGCCAATATTAAAAGTACTTTCATCTCGCAAGTGAGTGTCGTAAATCCCGTCATAGGTAGACGCTATTCTCGCAAGTTCAATAACTTCTTCGGTAGATGCATAACTTCCCGGAACATAATACAAACCAGTAGAGAGCCCAATTGCGCCATCTAACATTGCTTTATTCACTAAAACTTTCATAGCAGCCAATTCATCAGCAGTTGCCTGACGTTTACTACGCCCCATAACGTGTTCACGAACGCTACCGTGACCGACCAACAATGCTGTATTAGTCCCTATGCCTTGTTGATTTAGTTTATCTTTGATACTTGCAATATCAACGACGTCTCCGCCATCATTTCCATTAACAACCGTGGTAACACCTTGCGTCAGATAATTTAAATTAGCGGCTGTTTCAGGGTTCTCTAATTCCGCCAACGAATGTGTATGTGGATCAATAAACCCAGGACTGACTAATTTATCACCAGCGTCAATAACTTTCTTGGCAATAAACTGATACTGTCCTTTTGGCAACACGGCGCAAATTTTTTCTTCGCAAATGCCAATATCTAATGCTTGTGCCTCACTGCCATCCCCAACAATAACGTTAGTCGACGTAATTAGCACATCGACTGCAATGTTAGATGTTGGCGTTGTGGTACAGCTCGATATAAAAAAAGCACTGAATATAGCAGCACACGATATATTTATACGTTTAATTGACATAACTTAATGGCCATAGAATTTATTGGCTGGAGTATTTAATAATTGCTTCATTAACGTGTCATTAGCTTTAATCGCTACGTCATTTATAACGGTTCTATTAGTGTTATCTCCCATTTCATAAGTGATAGCATGCACATTAAAAGTATCTGCAATATATTGTTTAAATACGCCTTTATTCGGGCTATTACCTGGTTGCTGGCGCACTTTGAATTGCGGCATTTCAACAGCTAATTGTGCTAGCCACTGTTCAACTAATAATGGTGGGTTAAGGCCATAGTCACTTGGCATCGTATAAAAAACGTCTTTATGAGTTGAATGAAAATCTAATGCGAAAACAATTTTTTCACCAGCGGCAACAATAGCATTTAATTTATCTCGTATTAAACGTGATTCAACTTGCTTAAATGCTTTCCAATCGCGATTGAGATCGACACCTTTGGCATTGTGGCGCCAATTTCCAGCAGCAACGCCATCGGGGTTTACATTGGGAATAACCAAAATATTAAAGCGTTGTCTAAATTCACTGCCTTTATTGCTTAGCATATTGTCAACAAATGGAAATAGTGCAAGCGCACCTGTCACTTCCGGAGGGTGCATTCGACCAAGAACCACCAGCCATTCTTTATTGTTAGGCTGAGTTATTTCCATCATGCCAATATTGCGCCCCTTGGTGGACGTTCCTAACGATGATACAACCACGTCAGGTGACTGCTTATGACTATTCATCCATGTGCCGTAAGCTTGATTAGTCACTAATTCTTGCCCAGCGATAAATAACGGTGTCGGCGATGCGGTAACAGAAAAACGTAATTGTTTTTTACTCGACTTGAATTTCAGAGGTTGCCAATATTTACCATCAACACTCTTTTTAGGTGAGTAGCGATGATTTCCACCAACATAGTTAATAACCACATCAATATCTCTTTTAGCCTCAGAACTTACTTTAAAGGCATACCATGGACTGTTATTAATTGGTTGATTTTCTGGTGTAATGGTTAATGTCACACGGCTATCATTAATCACGCAATCATCAACTCTCGCGTTATTAAATCGAGAGTCGATTGTAATGCCATTCCCCAAGCAGATATCAGCATTGCTTGAAAGAGCAGCGGCATCATTAGCGCTATCTGAAGGCAATATTATAGTATTGCCGCATCCTGAAATAGCAGCGATGCAGCATAGAGAAAGGAAGTATTTTTTCATTGTGTTTTCCGCTAAAAAGATGGCTTGATTAACCAAAGTTAATCAAGCCACATCACTAATAAAGAGAGGATAGATTAAAACTTTTTATTAATATTAATATAAACGTATCTTGCCATACTTGAATAGACACTTGAGTTATAACCAAAAGATTCATCAGAAATTGGCGGCTTCTCATCCGTTAAATTACGAATACCTAAGGTCACCTTCGTTTTGGCCAATACCTCTTTAGGCAAACGATAATTTACGTAAGCATCAAATTTAGACCAACTTTCACCTTTATATTCGAAAGCTTCATCGTCAATTTTATAATCTAATCCAGTGTCGGTAATTGCCCCTATGTAACGATATTTAAGTCCAGCGCACCACGCTCCTTGACGCCATCCAATTGACGAAGTAGCACGCCATTCCGGACGACCATTTTGTTCAATTAGGCTACCTGTTCCCGACACATCAACTACATCACCTTTATAAAGCAACGCATTTTTGAGGGCTTCATCAGATGAATTTTGCGCCTCAATAACTTGTGCACTAATATCATCAGCGATTTGATCAAATTTCGTTAATTTAGCGGCGTTAAGTTTAAATTTAAAATCACCATATTGCGTATCCAAATCGTACTGAATACTAAAATCGATACCTGATGCATCACGATCTTGCAGATTGACATAATTGTTCGTGATAGCAATCACTTCATTGTCATCACCACCGCGTAATACATTTGGATTACCGTTTCCACTAGGATCTTGATGACGTAATAACGCGTCATAGGCTAGCTGGGTTTGCGAATGAATTAAACCAACGGTATCCGTCTGCTCCAGATCCCACCAATCAAGTGCGATAGTCAAGTTTTCAACTGGCTGAAATACTATACCGTAACTCACACTAGTGCTTTCTTCAGGTTTTAAATCATCACTGCCATTACGCACTTCCAGTGCTCCGTAACGACTCTGGGTAAGTAAATCATTACGCGTATTTACGCGTGAAACATCCTTTGCGACTACTTGCGGTAAGCCGGGCGCTTTAAATCCTTCGGCGTACGATGCGCGTATCTGAACCTTGTCATTAACCTCCCAGGCCAACGCGAGTTTAGGTTTTAATACATCACCAACATCAGAAAATCGCTCATAGCGTGCTGCCAACTGCATATCCAAGCGTTGTACCAACGGTGCATCAACCAATAAAGGAATTGCTAATTCACCGTAAGCAGAAAATACATTACGGCTACCGTCTGAATCTGGCGTTGGGCTTGAGCCTAATACTTGGCTTGCGTAGATGTCAGCATCTTTAGCACCGCCTACGATATCTTGGAAATTTAATGTTGTATTTAATTCATCAGTGCGATAATCAGAAAAGCTCTCGTAGCGATATTCAACACCCGCAGCAAAACCAACTGCCCCGGCAGGCATTTCAAATAAATCACCGCGTGACACTTTAACATCAACCAATGCGAGCTCTGTTGCACTATCACGAACCACATCAATCATAAAATTATCTATAACAGACTGGTTATTACCGGTGGTATCACCAACATGTGGATTATTAACATCTGCACCATTAAACACATCATATGCAGTGGCTTCGTCACTGCTGTTTATGGCGTCTTGAAAACGTTGTGTATGAATTCGATTGGTTTTGTCTTTAGTTGTCGCCTTTGAATAAAGTACCGCACTATCCCAGTCCCAATCATTGAAATAACCACGAAGACCAGTTAATACACGATAGCTTTTATCAGTGACTTCAATGTTACGTGGGCCCGTATCAACCGGGCGATACTTTCTTAGCTGAACCTCTTCGCCAAACGGATTGTAAAAGGCGTCTTGGGCGATGGTAAATCGCTGTGAAGTTAAGTTTGAAGCCTGCTCGCGAACACGATCTGCAGTTGCGTAGTAGTACATTGCTTCTGCATATAACTCAGTATCGTCTGTAAGCTGATGAGTAAGCAATGAATACAAGTTGCCACGCTCAATACCTGAACTCAATGACCGTTGACTATTGCGATCAAAGCCAGCGCTCGATGGTTGAGAGCCGCGATCTACACACACACCTTCAACATCTAATGCAGTCGTCGGATTTCCTCTGCTATCAGAATCTTCACAACCAGATAACGTATCAGGTTGTAAATGAAAAGTACTTAAGGTGCTGGTTCTAAATTCCCCCCATGGGGTCGATGAGTTGAGGTTATGAAGGTCGGAATTGTAAATAGGGGTACCATCGTCATTGGTTCCTGTAATACCGACATAATCCGGAAATCGTGAATTACCTTGTAAATTAGAACTTGCAGCATAATGTTTCTCGCTAGCCATCATTAATGAGCGTTTGTAATATCCAGCCGATAATGAGATATGCGTCGCTTCATCATTAAGAAAGAATCCCGTTGCGCCACTAATATTTAACGCATCACGAGACGTCCCCTGCTCATCACCATATTGAACATTGATTTCAGAGCCTTCGTAGTCATCTTTCAACAGGTAATTGACGACACCAGCAACAGCATCAGAGCCATAAATTGCCGCAGCGCCATCACGAAGAACATCAACACTTTTTAAGCCACGAACGGGTAATGTATTTGAGTTTGAAGTAGTGACCGGCACAAAATTTTCAGACTGGGTTCCTGGATGTAGCACCATGCGACGACCATTTAGCAATACTAAGGTGTTACCGGTTCCCAATCCACGTAAGTTATATGAAGACACATCACCACGGGCATCGTTTACTCCGCCAACAGCACGAGAGCTATTAAACGCAACGTCTCCCTGTTGCGGTAAGTCAGCCAGTAACTCAGCACCAGTTAATGCGCCACTATTTTCGATATCTTCCGCAGAAATCACTGTCATAGGAAGAGCGCCATTGTCATGGTTTACTTTAATATGAGAGCCAGTTACTGTGACGCGCTCTACTTCTTTTTCTTTTTTTGCTTTTTTCTTATCGCCATCCGCTGCTAGGGCAACGTTGGACGCCAATGCCGCTGCAACACATAACGTTAAATGGGCTATGCGTAAACTTTTATTCTTGCTACTGCTTATATCTTTAGTAGTCATACCTACCTCTATTATTATATTTGATACAAATGGTGCGTTAAAACTCAGTTATCTAAGGTAAACCTTAATCTAAAATCATTAATGGTTAGTTGATTTCATTAGGTATAGTAAACACATGGTTAGGTGTCCTTAACAATAAGCACTTTGTAGTAAAGGTATAACCTTTGGTTATACTATGAAAAACTTACGGTTAATTACTCCCATATAAAAGCATGATAGCGTTAAGCTCGGTTAACTTATAAGATAACTCAGTGTCGAGATTTTCGCTCGATTCCCGATAAAAATAATAATAATTGGATGTGCTCTATGTCGTTAATTCCACGCTATACATCAAAAAATCTCGTTTCACTGTTGCTGCTAATGTTTAGCCTTTGCGTCGCTATCTATGTCAATTTCAATACGTCGCCTATCTACAAAGAGCAACAATTAACCTTTGAAATTTTTAGCGACAATCAAGGCGCTAAGTTCTATAAATACAAAGGAAAAGACACCGCAGTTGGCGACCCTATAGCCTATTCAAAATCTCCCCTTCGACAAACAGCATTGGATGTAAAAGCTCCGCCAAGTAATTTAATTCAACAATGGGTTATTTTTCCCGATGGAGAAATAAAATTGCTTAAACCAGCAAAACATTTTGGCATTTTTTCTTTGATGCCAGCCTTTATCGCTGTTGCTTTGTGTTTACTGCTGCGAGAGCCTTTAATCGCGCTACTCGCAGGAGTTGTTAGTGGAGGATTTATACTTGGAAAATACGACATACTTAATGATGTCTTAGTGCCATCACTAGCGACTAATAGCACCGCAGCAATCTTACTTTTATACCTTTGGTTATTAGGTGGTTTGATGGGACTGTGGGCTAAAACAGGTGCCGCTGCTTCATTTGCACAGATGATGACACGCCACTTTGTTAAAGGTCCTCGTTCCGCAAAATTTATAGCATGGATCACAGGTATTATTTTTTTCCAAGGTGGGACGATGAGTACTGTAATCGTCGGTACGACAGTCAAGCCACTCGCTGATAAAGCCAATATTAGTCATGAAGAAATGGCATACATTGTTGATTCAACAGCCTCGCCTATTGCGTGTATCTTTGCGTTTAATGCATGGCCAGCGTATGTTCAAGCACTAATTTTTATTCCGGGTGTGGCGTTTTTAGCAACCGAAGCTGACCGCATCGATTTTTTCTTTTCTAGTATTATCTTTAGTTTCTACGCACTACTTGCGGTTGTTGGTACCTTGCTACTCAGTCTAAATTTTTTGAAATTTTCAGGTAAACCTTTGCAAATGGCTCACCAACGGGCCTCAAAAACAGGACAACTTGACGCACCGGGAGCCCAACCGATGAGTGCGAAAGAATTATCGAGTACAAAGATTCCAGATGGATATAAAGCAAGTCCATTAGACTTTTTAGTGCCGTTGTTCGTTCTTATAGCCACATCAATTGGTACCTTCATCATGTTAGGAAGCCCGAAAGTAAACTGGGCATTTGGCCTGGCACTCATAACATGTGCCTTGATGGCTCTTGCAAAAGGCTTAACGCTCACCGATCTAGTTGACGGGATTAATCAGGGACTTAAAGGTGTCGTATTGGCCAGTGTGATTCTAATGCTAGCCGTAACGATTGGCAGTATTAGCAAAGACATTGGCGCTGGTTTATACATGGTCGATATTTTAGCCAACGGCATCGCATTTTGGGCGCTGCCTGTATTGCTACAACTAATCACCATGATTATTGCGTTTTCAACAGGCAGCAGTTGGGGAACCTATGCGATTACCTTTCCATTAGCAATGCCGCTTGCCTGGGCACTTAGTCAGTCTTATGGATTGGCTAATCCAGAGATTTATTTGATGATATGTTTCGCCGCGGTTTTAAATGGCAGTGTTTATGGCGATCAGTGCTCACCTATCTCCGATACCACTATTTTGAGCTCAATGACAACGGGCTGCGATCTCACCGATCATGTAAAAACACAAATTATTCCAGCGACATACGCCGCTGTCATTGCAGGTTTATTGTGGACACTCTCAGCTTATTGGTTAGCGAATTAACTTTTAAAGGAATTAACATGCGATTACGTCATATTGAAGTTTTTCACGCCATCTATGTCACAGGCTCTATTACCAATGCAGCCAACTTCTTACATGTTTCTCAACCATCAGTGAGTAAAGTGCTCGCTCACGCTGAGATGCAGCTGGGTTTCGCATTATTTCAGCGCATTAAAGGAAGACTTGTGCCAACCGCTGAAGCGCAAATGTTGTTTAGCGAAATTGACAAAGTATATAAACAAATTAGATCTGTTAGAAACTCAGCAATTAATCTAAAAAAGGTAAAGACAGGAAATATCAATATTGGTTTAACGCCTGCACTAGGGTTTGATTTAATTCCAACGGCAGTCGCTCAATATAAAATCGACAACCCACAAGTTAATATCAATCTACAAACAATGCACAACGACGAAGTACATCAGGCTCTGTTAGAACACAAAATTGATTTCGCACTAATGTTTTCACCGCCGCCGTTATCTGGTGTAGAAATGCAAACAATTTGTGAATCACAGCTTGTAATGATGTATCCCAATGAGTTTTATCCTCAACAACCCAGCACAATTAGCCTTGAAGATATAGCAGGCCATCAAGTCATTGGTATTTGGGACAGCGGCCCGCTAGGTGATTTACTCTGGAATCGTTTATCCGAAGACGATATTGAAGTGAATGCTGATATCAAAGTACAAACTTATTTCATTGCAGCACGCTTAGCTGCTCAAGGCATGGGCGTATGTATCATTGATGAGTTTACTGCACGTGGAAACCTAAGCCATGGCATATCAATTGCTGAAATAGCGCCAGCTTTAAAATTTAATTTAAAGGCCTTGCATCTAGACAATAAATCACTTTCTCATGTAGCTAGCGATTTTCTTAATTTAATCAATAAATTAGCTAACAACCCAATGTAACTTTATTTGCTATAACCTAAGGTTATGGCTGACGAATAAAGGGATATTGTAAAAAATGCCAAATAATCTTTAGTTTAAGTATTAACAAAACAGCTTAACGATGAGCTGACTTAATACATAAGCTAGGATATTTTAATGAAGATACAAGCACCTTACTTACTCTTTCTTGGCGATGCCAACGATGAATTATCAATTAAGATGGCTAAAGGCGTTGCTGATTGGCGTCCTGAACAATGTGTTGGTGAATATCGTTTGAATAACTGCACAGTATCGACAGGACAACCCGCAATGGATATTAAAACAGCTAAAGCCGCGGGCGCCAAAACTTTCGTGCTAAGTTTTGCAAATTCAGGCGGTACAATAGATCCCGCTTGGATTCCTTTTATCATCGAGGCACTCGAAAATGATATGCATGTTGTCAGCGGCCTTCATCAAAAACTCACTGATATTGAGCAAGTTAGTGAATTAGCAGAGCGCCGTGGTCTCGACTTAATCGACATTCGTCATCCGTCTCAATCATTTAACACAGGAAAAGGGTATAAGCGCAGTGGAAAGCGTTTGATTACCGTAGGAACCGATTGCTCAGTGGGTAAAATGTATACATCACTATGCATTGAAAAAGCGATGAAGGCACAAGGTTTTGATGTCGACTTTAGAGCATCTGGCCAATGTGGAATTCTCATTGCTGGAGACGGTGTTGCAATCGACTGCGTAGTCGCAGACTTTATTGCAGGCGCCAGCGAAACCCTTTCTCCGGATAATACAAGTGAACATTGGGATATTGTAGAAGGTCAAGGTGCGCTCTCACATCCTGCCTTTGCTGGCGTAAGCCTAGGGCTGCTTCACGGCGCTCAGCCTGACGCTATCGTCATTTGCCATGCGATAAACCGCTCAACGATGCGTGGCCTTGATAATCGTCCTTTGCCGAGTATCGCTCAGACTATTGAATTAAACCTAGCGGCCGCGCGAGTCACCAATCCCAATGCAAAAGTTGCTGCGATCGCCGTAAATACCTCAAGCGTCGATGAACGAGAAGCGCTAAAAATCTGTAACGCAATTGCAATTGAGCATAATCTACCGTGTGTCGACCCTGTAAGACATGGTGTTGATGCCATCATAGGAAATCTGACATGAAACCACTAACCTGCATGGTCAAAAATCAACAATGGCCTCTCGCGCGCGAGTTTAGAATTTCGCGCGGTGCAAAAACACAAGCAGATGTCTTGGTTGTTGTACTAAGTGATGGCCATCATGTTGGCTGGGCTGAAGCGGTTCCGTATGCACATTACGGTGAAACGATTGAAAGCGTCACCAAACAAATCAGAGATTGTGTAAAACAATTGACGACAACTTCAACACCAAGTGACCTTGCCAATTTATTACCTGCCAGTGCTGCGCGTAACGCGTTGGATTGTGCATTATGGGATTTGATGGCAAAACGTGACAATACGCCAGTTCACAAACTCATTAATCACAGCGCACCTCAGACAAAAATTACCGCGCAAACACTTAGTCTTGGTTCCATTGAAGATATGCGCCAACAAGCGGCTGAAATTTGTCATAGCCCGTTGATTAAAATTAAGCTCGATGCTAATCAGGTCATCGAACGCATGCAAGCAATTCACAAAGCGGCACCGACATCACAATTTATTATTGATGCCAATGAAGCGTGGAGTTTTAAGCAGCTCACTCAATGGTTACCACAGTTAAAGGCCCTTAACGTAGCGCTAATCGAGCAACCTTTAGCTGCAGGGCATGATGAAGAGCTCATTAATTTAACACCTGAGATCCCATTATGTGCCGATGAATCATGCCACACCAGTGCTGATTTAAGCTATTTAAAAGGTCGTTATCAAGCGATAAACATAAAACTGGATAAAACCGGAGGCTTAAGCGAAGCCTTAAATTTATTAGAACAAGCGAAAGCCGCAGATTTGATCATTATGACCGGATGCATGGTTGGCACGTCACTGGCTATGGCACCAGCGTTTTTAATCGCACAACACGCTCAATTTGTAGATTTAGATGGGCCACTATTAATCGCCAATGATCGCTTATTTCCGTTCTCATTCGACAATGGAATCATGCAACCTATGCCGATGCAATTATGGGGTGGTAATAGCAATTATCTAAATCGCGAACTGATGAATTTATTGCCTAAGAAGTATTTAATGTAATACTTTCGCTGTTAGTCTTATAGCGCCCAATAGACCGCCCTTTAGCAAGGGCGGTTTTTAATTTTAATCTTTCAATTCCAAATACTTTACTGACACTTTATCTAACTCCGTCAATGGGCGATTAAACTCAATTAACGCTGACTGCGGTATTAGTTCATTATCAATAGGTGTCTTGCCAACAGGGGTAAAAGCACTATTCCATTGAATAAAAGACAAATCATCAACAAATACCCTATTAGCAATCTCTAATTGATTTCTAAACTCAACGATAAAGCGAACCCCTCGATAGCCAACGCGTGGCGAGTTAAATGGCGCAGAAAGTCTTTGCCACCCTTTTGAGTCACTAAGTTCGAATGATTTAATTAAATGTTTTGTGCCTTTATTTAACGCATCATTTAATTTATCTTTCTTCTTCCTGCCCTGCCAATAGACATTAACTTGTGTTGCGCCAGTTACATTCACTGCCAAATCAACTGTCATGGGATTACCACCGTTGTAGACTCTTGCAAAATTAGTCATCGACAATGTTTCGGAGCCTTTCGGACTTATCACAGATGTTAATGAACTGAGTCCCGAATTTGCTTTTAATTGAGTCAACGAAAAATGACTACTATCAGTATTCCAACCGCGCTCTGCACTATCAAATAAATTAAACGATTCCAGAGTAGAACCGTTCGTTAATCGCGTGCCAACGCGATAAGATAATGACTTATCATTTGACGATATTTTGTTAAATAGTTGAGTATGATGAGAAGCCGATAACTCGACGATTTGTTGATTAGCTTCAACAATTAGCTCTGAGCTCCTTTGGGCAAACGAATCATTTGATTTAGGAAGAATAACGGCATGTCCACCAGAAAAAGTAACATGTGTGCCACGCTTTCTTGAAAGTGTCTGTACGCGTTTTAATAACTTAGCACGTTGCTCCCCAGTTGCTGGGGTCGGCTGATAACCCTTTAAGTAAACAGGAACAACTTCAGCGCGATGAAATGTTTCACCGTCCATCCATACGTTTAGCACAAAAGAATGTGGCGTGGCGTAAAAGTACTGGTCAAATATAAAATTGCCTAGCGAGTAAGCAATAAGCTTTCCTTTATAAACCTCAAAGCCTTGTGTAACGTGGGGATGATGCGCGATAGCCAGATCCGCTCCGGCATCAATAGCTGACTTTAATCGTTGTTCAGTCATCACCGTCGGCTCACTTTCGTACTCTTGGCTGCCATGATATTGCACGACTACAGCTCGTCCTTGTTTACTCTCTTTGGTTACCCCCGAAACGATATTTTTCTCTGAGCCAAAGGCTGCACCGCCTTTATTCATTGCAGCGGTTTGATTGGGTGAAAAGCCCCCTTCCCAACCAACATAACCCAACATCGAAAATGGTGTTTTATTGAGTGTAACTTGATGGGCGGACAACGCTTGTTTTTCATTAAGACCAGCGCCAGAAAAACCTAATCCACTACGTTTAAGTGCGTCTAATGTTGAAATTAGTCCTTCATCTAAAAAATCATACGTGTGATTATTGCCAAGTGTTACATAATCGATTCCCGCCCATTTTAAAGCGCTTAATGTTTCCAGCGGTGAGAAAAAAACAACCGACTTTGGTGCTTTTTTTTCTGGTCGTTCATGGGATATTTGTGTTTCTAAGTTGACTGCTGCGTAATCTGCTATTGATAAATAAGGTTTAACTTGACGAGTAATAAACTTAGTATCTTGCGCTTTACTTTGCCGGTGAATCAATACTGGATTATTAAACTTAGGCTTACTAAATCGGCGTCCCATCATGACGTCACCGCCAAACGAGAGCATGACCCGCCCATCTATTTTCTCAACTAAAGCAATTGACCTAATTTGTTTTTCAGAGGTTAGTTGAGCGCTAAGCTCAAAATCACTAAATGACTGTATTGCAGTGTAATAACCTCGCTTACTAAATTTGAATTGATAAACGGGTTGTTGGTTTGCTGATAATCTAAATTCACCACGTTTGTTTGTGTAAACAGCTTTCTGGTTAATGGAGATTTTCACATCAGATAAATAGTTATTTTTTTCGTCGGTGATGTGACCAACAAATACCACGTCTTTTGCATGCAAAGCATTAACACTTTGCAACAACAATATGGCAATCAAGGAAATTAATCTCATGAAAGTGCTCTCTTTTTATAATTGATAGGAATCCAGATTCGACCCTAACACCCCAGCAAGACAACAACTAATTCCCAAACAACCGAGAAGTATAACTTCAAGTTATAGGTAAGCACATGTAATACCAATTGATAAAGATGTCTAGCTTATATTTACGGCTCAAACTTCAATGGCCAGTACACGACATGATCTTCTAAATCGCCGGCTTTCTTCTCACTAATCACCTTCCCACGGACAGACTGTCCGAGACGATGCATTTCTTTTGCGCTGCCAACATTTAGCGGGTGCCAACTCGGTAGTTCTTTACCTTCATCTAGTAAGCGGTAGGCACAACTGGCAGGAAGCCAGCTAAAGCTATCTCGATTTTCTAAGGTAACTTTGAAACAATCTGGCACTTTTTTAAAGCGATTAGGGTAATCACTACATTGACAAGACTTCGTATTGAGTAATTGACACGCAACATTAGTGAAGAATAACTCCTCTGTTTCATCATCAATTACTTTATTAAGACAACATTTACCACAACCATCGCAAAGCTGTTCCCATTCTTGGTCGCTCATTTGCGATAAAGATTTTTCTTTCCAAAACTCGTGCTGTGCCATAGGTTACTTCTTACCAACTGAAAAAGGCATTATACCAAACCATGAGTCAGTGTGGGCACGTGATACAAATTATATCGGACTTATGTTATTTAATCGGCGGGTACTTTATGCGGTTAGACAAATAACCAACAGCAATGGCGTTATACATTGAATCAGTTAATGCTAATAGATGTTCGAAATTATGATAGGTCAAATAAACACGGCCTTTAATACCGTCAGGTGCAACCAACTTTGCCGTTAATGTAGCATTAGGTAATGCGCGATTATCAAAGCGAGTAAGACCAAGCGCTTTCCATTGCGATAATGATTTGTACTCGCCCTTCTCTAGCATTGAACTATCAAACTCTTTCGGCAATTTAACTTGGCGGCCCCACGTATACTTCTCTTGCCAGCCAAAGTTTTCTAACAGTTTCGCGGTTGTAGCAAAGCTATCATCCACCGAATGCCAAATATCAACTTTTCCGTCTTGATTATAGTCTTGGTAACTACTTAGATACTGACTCGAATCGATGTTGAACAAACCTACTTTGCCAGTCCAATTACTTTTGATTTCAGCAACGCCAAGTGCTGGCGTATTCAATAAATCAATCGTGGCTTTAATCTCTTGCTCATATGAAGCTTGTTGCTGATTAGCATAAGCTAATGAACTTAATACACTTAATGCATTATACCCATCAACGCTGTCAGAAAAATCATTAGCAACTCCCCACAGTGCAACTAAAAAGCGAGGCTGTATGTGGTATTTCTTTTCCATTTCTTTAAGCAATGGTAAGTGTTCTTTATATAAAGCGCGTGCTTTACTGACGCGCTCTTCATTAACGAGACGAGGAAGGAAGGTATCTAAAGTTTTAACTTTATTACGCTGGCGCTGTTGAACAACCACCGCTTTTTTAAACAGCTTAATCGAATTAAACGCTTCTTTTGTTTCATTGGCATCAGCGCCCTTTTCAACTAAGGTTTTTTCAAGCTGTTTAACGTATTGATAGAAAGACAATTCTGGCTGCGCACTCACAGAAAACACGGCACTAATAGCAAAGGTGAACGCTGCAATTCGAGCAATCATAATTATCTTCCTAACTTATTATTTTTTCTCTTGATTTTGTTTAAATTCTTTCAATAAGTCAACTTCTGGTGGCGGCATTTGTAAATAAAATCCTTGTTCACGAATTTTTGCCATCACTTTATCTTTATCTGCCATCGCTAAATCACGTTTTGTTAACGGTACAAGCATCACAAACTTAGCTTTTCCAAAGGTTTCTAACAACTGCTTTGGCACCGGTGAAAAATCGTCTCTTTTGGCAATATAGAGATAGGTATCTGCTTTTTTCGAACTTTTATAAACGGCAACAATCATGGGACTTTAAAAACCTGTACTGACAACTTGATAACTAATAAGCGAGAATATAACATGAGCCTCTGTAAAACATAAATTGTTTGTAACTTTTTGGGATTTCTATCAATGCCGACCACCAGTGCCGAATTAAAAGGCAGCCTGTTCCCACTCTCTATTCTTGTATTAGAAGACAATGATTTAGACAAACTGCAACAACAACTCGACAATAAGCTAAAACAAGCACCGGCCTTCTTTTTTCGTGCGCCTTTAGTTGTTAATATTGAACAAGTTAGTGAAGAAGACATCGACTTTTTAGCCTTAAAGCAAGCAATTGAAGCCAAAGACTTTATTTGTGTTGGTGTTTGTAATGGTTCAACTGACCAAAAGAAACAAGCGCGCATTGCTGGGCTTGCTACACTTCAACCGCCAAAAGCAACTGAAGCACGAGCAAAACCGACACTAAAGAATGCACCTGCCCCTCAAGCAGCAGAAGAAAAGCCAGTAGTAACGCAAGCGCCGTTAAAAGCACCAGACATGATAGTGCGCCAAAATGTACGGTCAGGTCAGCAAATTTATGCCAAAAATGCCGATCTTATCGTTGTAGGCTCTGTTGGTAATGGCGCAGAAGTTATTGCAGATGGCAGCATTCATATTTATGGCAAGCTACGCGGCAGAGCATTGGCAGGCGCCAGTGGTAATAAAGGCAGTTCTATTTTCTGCCAATCACTGGAAGCCGAATTAGTATCAGTTGCTGGAAATTACTGGGTCAGTGACGCCATTGAGAAATCACTCTGGCAACAATCCGGTATCGTAAAATTAGACCAAGAGCAGCTCACCATTGAGCCGCTTTTGGACGCATAATCTATTAAAGGAAGAGAACATGTCTCAAGTAATCGTTGTTACATCAGGTAAAGGCGGTGTAGGTAAAACAACGTCAAGTGCTGCTATCGGCACAGGTCTAGCGCTAAAGGGTAACAAAACCGTTATCATCGACTTTGATATTGGTTTACGAAACCTAGATTTAATTATGGGCTGTGAGCGTCGCGTTGTGTACGATTTTGTAAACCTCATTAATGGTGAAGCAAACCTAAACCAAACACTAATCAAAGATAAGCGCGTTGATAATTTATTTATTTTGCCAGCATCGCAAACCCGCGACAAAGACGCCCTGACGAAAGAAGGCGTTGGTAAAGTCATTGAAGAATTAAAAGAATCTTTTGATTACATTGTTTGTGATTCTCCAGCAGGTATTGAAGCTGGTGCAATGATGGCGTTGTATTACGCTGACCAAGCGGTGATTACGACTAACCCTGAAGTATCATCAGTGCGTGATTCTGACCGTATCTTAGGTATATTACAATCTAAATCATTACGTGCAGAGCAAGGTTTAGAGCCTATTAAAGAACACCTATTAGTCACTCGTTACAACCCAACGCGTGTCGATGAAGGCGAAATGCTAAGCGTTGAAGACATTGTTGATATTCTTGCCATCAAATTAGTTGGCGTTATCCCTGAGTCTCAAGCAGTATTAAAAGCGTCTAATTCAGGTGAACCCGTTATTCTAGATAGCGAAAGCGATGCAGGCCAAGCCTACAACGACACGATTGAGCGTCTAATGGGTCAAGAAGTTGAGTTTAGATTCTTAACAAAAGAGAAAAAAGGTTTCTTAAAGCGTATTTTTGGAGGTAAGTAATGGCCTTACTCGATTATTTTCGTAGTGATAAAAAGACGACAGCTTCGTTAGCAAAAGAGCGTTTACAAATTATTGTTGCGCACGAACGAAACGATCGTAAAAGCCCTGATTATTTGCCACAACTCAAGCAAGACATTCTTAATGTGATTGCTAAATATGTGCAAATATCTGAGGAGCAAGTCAGTGTTGAAGTAGATCAATCAGACGACTTAGCCGTATTAGAGCTAAATGTTACCTTGCCTGATAAATAGCAATTTGTTTAGTAAAAATAAAAATGCCAGTCTATAAATGTACTGGCATTTTTTAAAATAGAAAAATTAAACTGTAGAAAGGAAACCAGCTCAACTAAACTGCTAAGATTAAACTATTCCAATTAATAAACAAACATCACCTAAAGCAGTTTAACCAATTGCTCCTCAACCAGCACTTTACGCCACCCAGAGCGTAACACTGGCACTTGGTCAGACTGTTCCCCTTCTGCTTTCCATAACTGCGTTAGTACTTCATGAATAAGCTTTTTAGAGGCAATCATTTCAGGGGGGATGTCATGCTTTTGTGCAACATCCGCGATAAGTGCTTTTATCGCCTTAAACTTTTGTTTGTATTGTGGGTAATCAATCAAACGTGTGAGCGCTGGTGGCGGTGTTTTATTCGCTTTACCGGCAGCAACGGCAGCCAAAATGTCTTGGTGGTGACGTTTGATTACCATAGGATGAAGAGATTCCATCCCGTACAATTGTGACTTAGATTGCGGCATTGCCTTAGCGATATTAAATAGCTCGTTATCTTTAACAACAAAACCTAATGCCATATCTTTAGCAACTGCTTTGGCAAACCGCCATTCGCATAACTGTTGTAACGCGCTAAGTTGCACCGCATTGAGTTGCCATGCATTGCTTATATCTAAATACTTCTTCATTGGTGGGCGCACAACAGTACGGTTTGCCAAACGAGACGATTCTTCAAGGCAGATTTCAAGTCTATTAGCCTCTTCCACGCGCGCCAATAACGGCTGATAAAGTCTATATAGATAAATAACATCATTGGCTGCATAGCTAAGCTGGGCATCAGACAGTGGACGCTTCAACCAGTTGGTGCGCGACTCCCCTTTATCGAGTTCGATATCGCAAAATTCTTGTACGAGTTTTGCGTAACCTAAGCTAGAACCTAAACCAATTAAGGCCGCAGCAACTTGAGTGTCTAATACTGGTGAGGGTACACATTGACCATTGTGCTTAAAAACTTCAAAGTCTTCACTGCCAGCATGAATGACTTTCATAATCGATTCATTGGTAAGCAATGCCCAAAATGCTGACAGGTCATCAATTGCCACAGGGTCGATTAACGCGAGTCTTTCACCATCAAATACTTGGATTAACCCTAATGCGGCGTGAAAAGTTCGCTCACGTACAAACTCTGTATCTATGGCTAATACAGCCGATGTTTGATAATGGTGGCATAATTGAACAAGCGCGGTTTGAGTATCGATATAAGCTGGTGTAATCACAAAGATTCCTAATGGATTAATGTTATTGCAGGCACAAAAAAGCTAGCCCGAAGGCTAGCTATTATAAACAATATTGAACGGCATTAAATATTTGATTTATGCGGATTTAGCGATTTCTTCTTCTCTCAGTTCGCGACGAAGAATTTTACCGACATTGGTTTTTGGTAGTTCATCTCTAAACTCAATGAGTTTAGGCACTTTATAGGCAGTTAATTGTTCACGACAATGGGCTTTTAGTGCTTTTTCATCAAGTGATTGGTCTTTCTTCACAACAAAAATCTTCACCACTTCCCCAGATACCTCATGAGGAATGCCGATAGCGGCAACTTCTAATACGCCACTATGCATTGCACAAACATCTTCTATTTCATTAGGGAACACATTAAAACCTGAAACAATAATCATGTCTTTTTGACGATCCACAATCTTACAGAAACCGTCTTCATCAATCGTGGCAATATCGCCAGTACCAAACCATTCGCCATCCATCACTTTCGCGGTTTCTTCTGGCTTATTGTAATAACCCATCATTACCTGAGGGCCTTTCACTTGTAATTCGCCTGGCTCATTAAACCCTTTTTCAACGCCATCATCACCCATGATTCGAACTAAAGTTGATGAACAAGGTAATCCGATTGTGCCGTTAAAACCTTGACTGTTATGCGGTGCAACCGTCACTAATGGACAACATTCAGTTAAGCCATAACCTTCTAATAAGTGAACACCGGTTACTTCTTTCCACTGTTGTGCGACAGCACGTTGCACTGCCATACCACCACCGAGTGTTAACTTTAATGAGCTAAAATCGAGTTCTTTAAACGCCGCATTATTTAGTAATGCATTAAACAATGTATTTACGCCAGTAATTGCCGTGAATTTAACACTTGATAAGTCTTTGATGAATGCAGGGATGTCACGAGGATTAGTGATTAATAAGTTTTTCGCACCAAACTTCATAAACAGTAGACAATTAGCCGTTAATGCAAAGATATGATACAGCGGTAATGCGGTAACTATTAGCTCCTTTCCATCCGTTAATTGTGTCCCATAGGCCGCTGAGGCTTGTTCTAAGTTAGCCACCATATTGCGGTGGCTTAACATAGCGCCTTTCGCTAACCCTGTTGTTCCACCGGTATATTGAAGGTATGCCAGATCATCACCAGAGATTTTCGGTTTTTGATAACTCAGCTGCGCGCCACGGCTTAATACGTCGCGATAGCTAATAGCTGACGGTAGGTTAAAACTCGGCACCATTTTTTTAATGTATTTAACGACAAAGTTAACAATGGTACGTTTAATGGCAGGAAATTGGTCGCCGAGATTTGTCACTATGACATGTTCCAGTTGTGGTGTTTCAGCAACAACTTTCTCAACGGTATCAGCAAAGTTACTGAGAACTACAAGGGCTTTTGCACCTGAATCATTCAACTGATGCTTTAATTCACGCGGTGTATATAACGGGTTTACATTAACGACAACTAAGCCCGCACGTAAGGCGCCAAACATAGCAACAGGATACTGGAGTAGGTTAGGCATCATGATGCCAATGCGATCTCCTGCCTTTAGCTTAAGCTCGTGCTGACAGTAGGCAGCAAAGTCTTTACTTAATCTATCTAACGTTGCATAGGTCATGTCATGAGACATATTGGTAAATGCAACATTTTGTGGGAAGCGTTCGATACTTTCTTCAAATACTTCAACAAGAGATTGATAACGCTCAGGGTTTATTTCCGCTACCACATCATCGGGATAACTTTTTAGCCAAACTTTTTCCACAATTTCTCCTTACTAACACCATGCATTATTTATTAATTGTTAGATTGCATGATTCATTATCTTTTAAACAGGTGTTTAATGCTCCCACAACTGACGTCATTTTGAAAGTAAAATGTAGAGCTATTGCACTAGATATTAAATAGCTCACCTTTCAGTCGCATTATTTGCGCTATTTAAACAAATGTTGGCTGATTAATTGCCACACAGGTTCTGGATGTTCCATATGTAGGTGATGTCCACCAGCTAATGTTTGAACATTTAGATTTGGCATCACTGCCATGCGCTCACTTAACGTTTTACGCAGCGATAAATAGCCACTCTCACCAAGAATTAATAACGTCTCATGTTCAATGCCAGATAACAGGTCAACAGCTTGCTGCTCAACCATTCGCATTGGTGATAATTGTTTTAAACGTGAATCACTGCGCCACTTATAGCCATTGTCAGTTTCTAATAATGAGCGCTCAACGAGTATTTTTGCGATATCGCTATTAAAATCACTTGCCATCGTTCGCGCTAATACTGCTTTTTCAAATGAGCTATATCCTTTATTCGATGACTTTTTTGTTTGCTCTCGGTATTTATTAACGATGGATTTTTTTAGCAACTCTCTCGTATCTTGAGGCTTTGATGATATTGCCCCTAATGCTTCAATCAACACTAATTTATTGACTAACTCAGGGAAGGTTCCGGTAAAAATAGACGCGACTATTGCGCCAAGCGAATGACCAATGATATTCACCTTTTGCCAATTGTTGTGTTCAATTAGCGCGTATAAATCATAAACGTAATCAAGCAATTGGTATGAGGCATCAACGCCGCGATGTTGTGAATGGCCATGCCCCGGCCAATCAATGGCTACTACATGGTGTTTTGGATTAAGTGCCATTAACGGTGAAAAACTATTGGCATTATCAAGCCACCCGTGTAGCGCAATCGTCACTATTTCACTGTCATCTGCATGATATTGCAGAGACGACAAACGGATATGCGGTAGAATAAAATCTAGACTGTCCATTGAATGTTAACCTTCCTTTTGCATGGGCTGACTATTTAACGACCGATACAAATAATAAAGTACACTCAGCCCAGTTGCACACCATATCATGACCCATACAATCTCAGGTATAAAAGTCATTTTAGCTAACATGGCGCCATCTCCAACAGCACGACCATCAATTAAATAAAGTGGGCTTTTAATGGCATTAAACAACACTAAGATTGCGATAAATCGGCTTAGATAAGTCATGAGTTTGGCGTTTGTTTTAACGAGTATTAAGACTAATAATCCTATGACAGCGGCCAAAATTAGTGCAGTCATAATATTATTAACCCACAAAATAAGAGCCATTGTGAAAATGGCAATAAGCACACCAATGGTTATTCGAGCCAAGGTATTACGAGTGCCTGCCTGAAACAACAATGCCGCCCAAATTGAGACACCTAAATAACCACTAATAGCAATCAGAAAGCTGCTACCACCTCGGGATAAAACATGACCGCTGCCATTGATGGCCAGCGAAAATTCAACGACTTGGCCGCCAGTAAATAGTGCCGTGAGGGCATGAGACATTTCGTGAAATATGGTTGCTAAATAAGTAAATGGCAAACCGATGAAGGGAATATAACTAATAATAATGGCAAATAGACAATAGCCAATAAAAAGCATTCGTTGAGTCATTGATGCCTCTTAGGCAAAGGTGTCAATTCCAACCAAACGTTGAATCTCTTCACGCTTCGGAGCATGTTGAACACTTTGGTATTCGCTAATAGCAACGCGCTGTACACCTTGGGGTTTATCGTAAATGGTTTGATTTGCTTGATGGGCCGCCGCTACTTGTTCGTATTGCGCTTGTGTAAGCGTACTGCTTTGACGCTGCTGCTGTTGGTCGTCATCACCAACAACGGTGCGACGTTGAGCATTAGAATTACTTGTGCCATCTACACCATCAACTACCCTACCACGCAAAATGGCATTAGGTTCAGACGTGCCAGCAACTAAACGCTCATTTGGCGCTGCGGTTGTTGGACTTGATGGTGTGTATTGGTTATTTAAAATCATAGCGCAAATAGTTTAGCACAAGCTTTTTGCTATCGTCTAATTTCTACCCGGCAATTTTTGCCATGTAACAGTGTCACGAACATAAACAGGGCTTGCATCATCCACATCAACGGCGTTTCCAAGCCGAAACTGTGCTTTTGCTAGTGGTGCCATAGCATGGCTAGATGGGTATAAAATGTCGGTATTAACCTCAATATTTGCAATATCTTTAAGTGCCGGATACGCAGACCACGCAGTGCCGACTGCCATATATTGTGTATCTTCAAGCGCAGCGTTATCAATAGCTTCAGGCTTAACAACCATTTCTTGTCCAACGAGAGTGGCTATTCCGTCAATATTTTTAAATACCCCCCAATATACTTCACTCATACGTGCATCAATGGCTGCGATAACATCTTTCGCGCCATGCTCATCCATCGCTTGTTGTGCCATTGTTGCAAGCGTTGAAATACCAATCACAGGTTTATTCGCACCAAGGGCAAGTCCTTGCATAATACCAGTGCCAATACGCACGCCAGTAAAACTACCTGGGCCACGGCCCCATGCTATGGCATCAAGTTCTTTTAAGGTCAAGTTAGCTTTACTTAGCATTGCATCCACCATTGGCAACACCATTTTGGTATGGCTACGAGGCGTAACATCTTGTTGATGATATAGTGCTTCGCCATGAGTTATTGCCACCGAGCATGCTTCGGTTGAGGTATCAATGATTAGAATTTTTTCTGACATAATTTTCGTTTCAATTGTAATTTCGTTTCAATAAATTGCTGTTAAAGCTGCTCTAAATAGTCGATAACTTGTTTAAGGTCACGTGTTCGTTTCATATCAGGCAAACTTTGTAAGAATATTCGGCCATAGGGCCTAGTAATCATTCGTGTATCACACAAAACTAAGGCACCGCGATCGTTAACATCGCGGATAAGTCGTCCGGCACCCTGTTTAAGTGAAATAACCGCTTGTGGCACTTGCACGGCATCAAAGCCCTCAACACCCTGCTTTTTCTTGTCATCCAAACGGGCTTTTAACAAGGGATCATCAGGTGATGCAAACGGGAGTTTGTCGATGATAACACAGCGCAATGCGTCACCACGGATATCAACGCCTTCCCAAAATGACGATGTCGCTAATAGCACGGCATCGCCATCTTCCACAAAGGCATTTAATAGTGCTTGTTTACTATCATCTCCCTGCACTAACAACGTTTGCTCAATTTGATTAACCAATTTAGCCTGTAATCGGTTTAGCGTTGAAAAGCTCGTCACTAGAATAAGTACGCCGCCATTACTTGCTTCAATAAGCACCTGCGTTGTTTGTGCTAGTTGATCAATGTAATTGGGATTGGCAGGCTCAGAAAAATAGCGTGGCACACAAAACAGAGATTGTTTTTGATAATCAAACGGACTGTCTAACGATAGGGTTTGAGGCGACTTTATGCCAAGTTGCGCCGTGAAATGATCAAACTTGTCGTCCACTTTCAGTGTTGCGGAGGTAAACAACCATGCACTATCAAGCGTTTTAGTATGTTGATAAAATTTATCAGCGATCGACAGCGGACTAATATTAAGTTGCAGATGATTGCGACTCGCTTCATACCAAAAACTAAAACCGACTTTATCACCGCCTTTAAATTTGTCGAGTCGTGATTTAACTTCCAATAGTCTTTCAAAACAATTATCAAGATTCTCACTTCGCCCTAAAGAGATTTTTAGCACTTGATACATAAAATCAAGATTGGCGTTTAGCTGTTCAAATGCGCCCTTTACATCATTTCTATTTAATGCATGCCCCCAATCACCACGCTCACCGTTGTGAGCAAATACAAGGCGTAATTGGTCACTACAACGTTGCACTATTTCAGCGGCTTTTAATAGCTGTTTAGTATCTTTAAGCTCACTGTAATAAACATGAGAAATATCAACCGCGAGCTCTTTAATGGTTTTAGTCGACAGCGACTCGCCAAAATAGCCACAAGCAATATCAGGAATTTGATGAGCTTCATCAAAAATCACCATCTCACTTGCAGGGATCAATTCGCCAAAGCCAGTGTCTTTTAATGCCATGTCAGCAAAAAATAGATGATGGTTTACAACAATTAAATCGGCATCCATGGCAAGGCGTCTAGCACGCAGTAAATAACAATCATCATAGTGTTCACATTTTTTACCGCTGCAGTTATCACTACTTGAAGTCACTAATGAAAATGCCATCGATGATTCGTTAACCCCCGGCACATCACCCAAATCACCGGTTAATGTATGACCAGACCATCGCTTAATTTGAATTAAATCGTGCTCTATTTGATCGTTATGACTTGCGCCTTGTTGTTGTAACTTTCTGAATCGGTCGATGCATAAGTAGTTTGCTCGCCCTTTTAGCAATGCAGTTTTAATTGGCGTGTTAAGCGCCTTTTTAACGAGTGGGAGATCTTTGTAGTAAAGCTGATCTTGCAGTGCTTTTGTACCTGTGGAAACAATGGTTTTAGCACCGCTTAACATGGCACTAATTAAATACGCAAAGGTTTTGCCAGTTCCGGTTTGTGCTTCGACAACCAGTTGTTGCTTTTCTTCAATAGCTTTACCGACAGCTAATGCCATCTCAGTTTGGACTTCACGCTCATCATAACCATCAATGCATTGTGCTAATGCGCCATCTTTGGCAAAGGCATGGCTAATTTTAGAATCAAGTGATGTCATTTCGCCACATTTGTTATGCTAATGAATAAAAAACAGGCAATGAGTTCATTGCCTGTTCCAAACAAAAATTTGCTAATAGATTAAGCGTTGTTAGCCCAAGTATCACGTAGTCCAACAGTGCGGTTAAAGACTAAGTTATCACTAGTTGAATCTTTATTATCAGCACAAAAATATCCTTCGCGCTCAAATTGATAAGCCTGTTCACCTTTAGCTATCGCTAGTGAAGGCTCGACAACAGCTGTTGTCACAGTTACCAATGACTCAGGATTAATTACCGCGCTAAATGCTTCTTCCGCTGCAGGATTTGGTACCGTAAATAAACGGTCATACAAACGTACAGTGGCTGGTATACCATGCGAAGCACTTACCCAATGGATAACGCCCTTAACTTTACGGCCGTCACTTGGGTTCTTACCAAGTGTTTCAGGATCGTAACTACCATATACAGTTGTGATGTTACCATCGGCATCTTTATCACAACGTAATGCTTTTACAACGTAGCCATTGCGAAGACGTACTTCCTTATCAATCACTAACCGTTTGTATTTCTTGTTGGCTTCTTCTTTAAAATCAGCGCGATCAATCAATATTTCACGAGTAAAAGGCAGAACACGCGTCCCCATCGCTTCATCATTAGGATGATTTGGCGCGGTTAGTTCTTCAACTTGTCCTTCGGGGTAGTTTTCAAGAATTAATTTAATCGGATCTAATACAGCCATTGCACGAGGTGCCGTTACATTAAGATCTTCACGAATGCAGCTTTCTAGTGCACTCATTTCGATCATATTTTCTTGTTTTGTTACACCAATACGTTTACAAAACTCGACTAACGATGCAGGTGTATAACCACGACGACGCATCCCAGCAATAGTAGGCATGCGTGGATCGTTCCAGCCATCAACTAGATTTTCTTCAACCAGAGCAGCAAGCTTACGCTTTGACATTACCGTGTATTCAAGGTTAAGTCGCGAAAACTCAATTTGCTGTGGATGCGCAGGAATTGAAATATTGTCAATCACCCAATCATACAATGGACGGTGATCTTCAAATTCAAGTGTACACAATGAATGGGTAATACCTTCGATGGCATCAGAAATACAATGAGTAAAGTCATACATTGGATAAATGCACCACTTGTTACCTGTTTGATGATGCTCAATGAAACGAATACGATAGATAATTGGGTCGCGCATCTTGATATTCGGAGATGCCATATCAATTTTTGCACGTAAACTGTGTGAACCCTCGGCAAATTCGCCCTTGCGCATACGTTCGAATAAATCTAAGTTTTCTTCGACACTTTGATCGCGCCACGGACTGTTCTTGCCAGGTTCTTTCAATGTACCGCGATACTCTCGCATCTGCTCAGCGTCAAGTTGACATACAAACGCTTTGCCGGTTTTGATTAATTCAACAGCGTAGTTATAAAGATCTTCAAAATAATTTGAGCTATAACGAACCTCTCCTGCCCATTCAAAACCTAACCATTGCACGTCTTCTTTAATGGAGTGAACAAAATCGATATCTTCTTTTGCAGGGTTAGTGTCATCAAAGCGTAAATTTGTTTGTCCCTGATAATCTTGACCGATCCCAAAGTTTAAACAAATTGATTTAGCATGACCAATATGCAAATAGCCATTTGGCTCTGGCGGAAAACGGGTAACAACACTTGCGTGTTTACCTGATGCTAAATCTTGATCAATAATATTTCGAATGAAATTGGTTGGACGTACTGACTCTTCGCTCATCAGATCCTCAAATTAGTTAAAACCTAGTAAAAATTGCTTGTATGATCGCCTAAATTTAAAAGATTCTCAACCACTGAGTTAGCTTGAGCTAAATTAATGTGTTGTTGCTACGCAAAAATAAAAAAACCCGCTAATTCAGCGGGTTTTTAATGGTTAAAAAGTAACTAATTTTTATTTCTGTTCTTTAGAAAACTGAACTCTAACTGTTACTTTACGATCTTTACCGTTGTTCTCGTTATCACTTGCTTTTTCTTCGCCGCTTGCAGATACAGAGATTTTATCGCTCTCAACACTCCAAGTATCCTGAATGTACTTAGTCACGTTTTTAGCACGCTTGTCAGATAACATTTGATTATAAGCTGCGTTACCTAATGCAGACGCAAAACCAGCAACTTTCACATTATCAACGTTGCCATCAGCAAGTTGTTTACCAGCATTATCTAAAATAGCTTTAGTTTCACTGGTTAATACGCTTGAATTATTATCAAAATAAACATTGATTTTAAGTGGCTTAATTTCAACTACTGGCGATGGTACAGGCGCTGGAGCTGGTGCAGGCATTGGCTCAGGTTTAACAACTGGTGCAGGTGCAACGACAGGAGCAGGCATCGCTTTCTTTTTCTCTACGTCACCGAAGGTGTAACGTAAACCAGCCGTTAATAAATCAATTTTGTGCTCAAACTCGTAACGCTCCCAATCAAACATTAGAGAAGTGTTTTCGGTGAGGTCAAACGACATACCTGCCCCCCAAACCCAATCCTTATTATCACCTTTAGTAATACCACGCCCCAACGTTGTCTTATTTGAGCGTGCCTCAAGTGAAGAAAAACCACCCTTAATATGAACATTAATCCAGTCGTTAATTGGCTGATTATATGCGCCTACTAATGATACGGCTTTGCCAGACATTGCTTCGATTTCTCGAATCATTGCATTATTTGTCGACGTACCTAATTCAACTAATCCTAAATCGGCAAATGTGATAGCCGCTGAGAAATTGTTATCAAAACGGTAACCGCCATCAACGCGCCAGCCGCGACGTTTTTGAGAATTTGGTGAGATAGTACCAACATCACCTAACGCTAATACTTCATTGCGTAATTCAGCTTGAGTTGCATAGCTTTTAGCTTGGCCAACGTTTCCTTGAACGTACCAACCTTTTTCTACGTCTTTTGCCATAGCAGTACCTGCCATAACGCTTAATGCAACTGGTGCGAGGATAAATGCCTTAAGTTTGATGTTCTTCATCATAGTTCCTTGTAAATTTAGAAATTATCTTTAGTTACTTCGTGTAATGCGGTCATTAAAACAATCATGCAATGAATTTTAACTGAACAAATACATAATAACACAGTCTAAGGGCACAATGCCTCGAATAAATCTGCTAATTTCGCTGAAAATACTAAGAATATCTGTATTTAAATCAACTTTTACAACGTTAGTAAACCATCAAAAAACCTGATAGCAAATGAACACTGCCCAACAGCTATATAACGGGTGTTTATAGCTAAGAAAATTTCTCCATAAAAAGCCCTAGATTAAGCTGTGCGCTGCGTTTATTCCATGTTATAAATACGATGAAATTGACGTAGTCAACATCATCAACTTTCCTCGAAATTAAAATAGGACATTCCCAATGTTTGAAGTGGTCAAGACAGCAGCTGCTGATCCCATTCTCGGTTTAACTGAAGCCTTTAAAAAAGATACCCGTAGCAACAAAATTAACCTTGGCGTGGGTATCTATAAAACGGATCAAGGTGAAACACCAGTATTAGACTGTGTGAAAAAAGCCGAGCAGATTTTACTGCAAAACGAAAAGACCAAATCTTATTTAAACATTGAAGGATTAGCTGCTTATGCCGGCGTTGTTCAAGAGCTTTTGTTTGGATCTGATAGTGAAATTATTGCAAATAACAGAGCAGCCACGGCTCAAGCCCCCGGAGGCACGGGTTCGCTGCGTATTGCCGCTGACTTTTTAGTGAAACAACTTGGTGTGAAGCGTATTTGGGTCAGTAATCCTACATGGGCTAATCACGGAAATATTTTTAAAGCCGCTGGTTTAGAGGTGGTTGAATACGCCTATTACGATGCTGAAAATCAAGCGTTAGATTTTGAGGGTATGTTGCAATCATTAGGTCAAACAGAAGCTGGCGATGCGGTGCTATTTCATGGTTGCTGTCACAATCCAACAGGTATTGATCCAACGTTTGAACAATGGCAAAAAATTAGTGAACTGGCTAATAAGCAACAAGTTATCGGCTTATTTGATTTTGCCTATCAAGGGTTTGGTGTGGGCATAGAAGAAGATGCACAGGGTTTACGTGCGTTTTCAGAAGCTAATAACGAGTTAATCGTCGCTAACTCTTTTTCTAAGAATTTCGGTTTATATAACGAACGTGTTGGTGCTGTCACTCTAGTCGCTAAGTCAGAAGAAGTTGCTCAATCGGCCTTTAGCCAAGTTAAGTCAATTATTCGCGCAAATTATTCGAACCCACCTTCACATGGTGCTGCCGTGGTTGCAACAATTCTGGCCGATAACGAATTAACCGCGCTATGGCATGATGAAGTTGCTCAAATGCGTCAACGCATTGCACAAATGCGTACGTTATTTGTGGAGAAACTTGCGCATTATGGCGCCCAAGGTGATTTCTCTTTCATTACCCGTCAATGTGGCATGTTTTCATTTTCAGGCCTGAGCAAAGCACAAGTAGAAACCCTAAAAGTTGAACACGGCGTATATATTGTTGGCTCTGGCAGAATTAGTGTTGCTGGAATGACAAGTAATAATATTGACGATTTATGTCAGGCAATCTGCAAAGTACTTTAATCAACATAACGTTGTGCAGATAATAAAAAGGGAGATGCTTAGCATCTCCCTTTTTACTTTTGAAGAAAGCGTGTGAGCTATTGAGCTTTTTTCAAATCTTTAACCCGCAATCGTATTAACTGACGACGATTTTCGATTAATTCTAACAAGTTCAAAAACTGCCATTGACGATTAATTGAATCCAGGTTTGGATTTTCTTGCAGTGGCCACATCTGATACTTCGGACTAGGTAACCAACCAGAAGCCAGCAATTGAGCCATTTGTTTTAAAGCATCATTTTGTTGACCGACAAGTGCATAAGCCTCAGCCAGAGGCAGAGCATAAAGCTTTTGAAGACCTGAACTTTTAACAAAGACAATAAAGTGTTTAAGCAAAGCCAATCCTTCTTTTTCTTGGCCTGTTTTCATCAAAATATTAGCGTACGTTGGAATATAAAATAGACGATCAGCGCCGCTGGCCAAGCTAATATCTTCTTTAGTTAGCCAGCCCTCATTGCTCAGCAAATTAATCGCTTGTGTTGGATCATTCGCTTTTAAATACAACGCAGCCGCTTGCCATTGTGTCATGCGATATTGCGGGGATATTTTTTCAGCAGCCTGTTGTACACAATCAGCAATTGACTGTAATGAAATACAATAACTATCATTGCTGATAGCTTCCTCAATAAAGTTTATTGTCTTTCTTGCCTTTGGCTGTTCACTGCTTAAAAACGTTTGTAGCTGATTATAATTAACCCCATAGAAATAAACCTGTTGCTCAATGGACGATAATTCAATTGCATGCTCTTCAATAAGCAATTGCGCCTTTTCTAAGTTGCCTAATGCCACTAAGTCATACGCTTGCCAGTAGTAAGAATTTGCCAACTCAAATTGACGCTCGATTAGCGCATCAACTAATACGATACTGCGGTTATAATCTTTAAGTTTGCGATAACTTTCACTCAATAACTTAATTATCTGAGTCGAGTTTTGGTTTCTCTCCATTGCCTTTAATAAGGCATCATGCGCTTTATTTATTGCACCAATGTAATTGTAATAACTCGCCTGAACTTCATAGCCTAAACTATGCTCTGGATAGCGTTTAATTATTTGCTTGGCAAAGACATCAAGATCGCTCGCTGAAATAATTTCTTCAGTGTCAGTGAGTTCAGTCGCGTGAAGCTTAGTGAGCAAATGATGAAACTTATTATTCAAAGCCACTAAGCAATCTTGAGTTTGAACAGCCTCACCAATAAAATCGGAAATATGACACTTGTCCGTCACTAACAAAGCAGATTCAACGCCGGTAATATGTTTTGCTAACGATTGATTAAAAGCATCATTTTTCACAATATTTTGACTGATTAAATCTGATAAAAATAATGATATTAAAGCGGGCTTTTGAATGTTTTGTTTCGTCAATACATATAATTCAATTTTTACTCCCCCATCAATAACATCAATGACACCTTGCACCCTGGGTAATGCATTGTCATCGCGGTATGGCATCACTTGAATAGCGGGTAAATGCTGTAATTTTTGGTCAAGCCACCATTGGATCCGTTGTTTACCATCTTGCGAGAGTGTATCAGCTTCACCTTTGACCGTCAGCGGTGCAACATAGAGTACATCACTAGGAACAAATACTGCTTTAGGTTCACTTTTAAAATAGCGGGTCCCCACAAAAGACAGAATCAACATCAAAAGGAAAGCCATCACCCATTTCCATTTATTGCTGTTTGGTTTAGTGCCCGAATTAGGCTCAACACTTGATTGAGCATGATGAGAGACTTCGTCTTGTTCTGGGGTATTTACGATAGATTCTTCTTTATTACGAGTGTTATCGTCGTTAGTAGAACCGTCAATCGATGTTGTTTCAACACCAGTATCATCAGCTTGTGAGGATTGTTCTACATTAGAAGTATCGAGTGATTCTTGTTCTTGCACGTTAGAAATAAAACCAAGATCATCAAAGATATTCTGCTCTAATACACCACTATGAACTTGCGGCTCTTCTTCACTATCATTGGTATCATTAACTATTGCTTTATTTTTTTCTTCAATGACTTGTTGCTCATTACGCCGTTCACACGGTTGCGCCAACCAGCGATATCCTTGGCGCGGAACGGTTTCAATATACTGCGCGTCATGCGTTTTATCATCAAAAACTCTGCGTAACTTTGCGATGCTTTGATAAAGCTTGTTCCGTGACATGGTTTGGTCAGATAAATTGTCAAGAATTTGGTCTGCGCTAATGACGTCTGGGTAAGCATTAACAAGCTGCCACAACACATCTAATGTGTGTTGATTCAGTGAAACAGATTCTAACGTCTCATCAAGTAATTGCTCGTGTCCTGCCTTAATAAGCGATGACTCAGCGTAAGAAAACACCCACTGATTGATTTGTATAGATTTATCTTGTTGAAGCACTTCAATAAATACCGATCCTTAATACGTGTTGTCACCTTACCTTGTTTAGCGAAAAGACACAAAAAAACCGCGAATAGATCGCGGTTTTTTTAGCCTATTGACAACAGTTAGCTATTAATTAGCCATGCTGTTCAGCAAGATATAACCAAGTTTTTAATACCGTATCAGGGTTAAGTGATACGCTCTCGATGCCTTGCTCAACGAGCCATGCAGCGAAATCTTCGTGATCTGATGGCCCTTGTCCACAAATACCAACGTACTTACCGCGAGCTTTCGCTGCTGATATAGCCATTGCTAGCATTTTCTTAACCGCTGGATTACGTTCGTCAAATAACTCTGAAACAATGCCCGAATCACGATCTAAACCAAGTGTTAACTGAGTCAAATCATTTGAACCAATTGAGAAACCGTCAAAATAATCTAAAAACTCATCAGCAAGTAGTGCATTTGATGGGAGCTCACACATCATAATAACGCGTAATCCATTTTCTCCGCGCTTAAGACCCTGTTCTTCCAACAGCTTGATGACGGCCGCAGCTTCTTCAAGTGTGCGAACAAACGGGATCATGATCTCAACGTTGGTAAAGCCCATGTCGTTGCGAACACGTTTAATGGCATCACACTCTAGAGCAAAACAATCTCTGAATTCTTTAGAGATATAACGTGATGCACCGCGGAAACCTAACATTGGATTTTCTTCTTCGGGCTCGTACGCTTCGCCACCAATCAAGTTAGCATATTCGTTTGACTTAAAGTCAGACATACGAACAATCACTTTTTCAGGCGCAAAAGCACAGGCCAGTGTAGAAATACCTTCCGTTAATTTAGCAACATAAAACTCTACTGGTGATGAATACCCTGCCATCATCTCATCGATATCACGTTTCACAGCAACAGGCTGATCATCATAATTAATCAATGCTTTTGGGTGAATACCAATCATACGGTTGATGATGAACTCTAAACGCGCAAGACCGATACCAGCATGCGGTAGTCGAGCAAAGTCAAATGCACGATCAGGATTACCGACATTCATCATGACTTTAAGTGGTAGCTCCGGCATGTTATCAACTTCAGATGTCGTTACACTGAAATCAAGTTTACCTTCATAAATGAATCCAGTGTCACCTTCAGCACAAGAAACGGTGATATCAGTACCTTCCTTAATGGTATCAGTTGCGTTGCCACAACCAACAACCGCAGGAACGCCTAATTCACGTGCGATAATAGCAGCATGACACGTACGGCCACCGCGATTAGTAACAATTGCAGAAGCACGTTTCATGATTGGTTCCCAATCAGGATCCGTCATATCAGTAACTAATACGTCACCTGGTTGGATACGATCCATTTCATCAAGTGAATTTAAGACTTTTGCAGTACCACTGCCAATTTTACCGCCAATAGCACGACCTTCAATTAAGACAGGTCCTTTTTCATTTAGCGCATAACGCTCCATAAAATTGCCATCTTCACGTGAACGCACAGTTTCTGGACGTGCTTGTACAATATACAATTTGCCATCGTTACCATCTTTTGCCCACTCGATATCCATCGCGCGACCGTAATGTTTTTCGATGACTTGTGCTTGCTTTGCTAACTCTTCAACTTCGCTATCTGTAATAGAGAATTGTTGTGAGCGGGCAGCATCAATGTCACGAGTAATAACTTGCTTACCGTGCTCAGTGTTATCTGAGTACACCATTTCAATCAGTTTACTACCTATATTACGACGAACAACTGCTGGACGGCCTGCGTCTAACGTTTGTTTATGCACGTAAAATTCATCAGGATTTACTGCGCCTTGAACAACCATCTCACCTAGGCCCCATGACGATGTAATAAAGACAACATCTTCAAAGCCAGATTCTGTGTCAAGGGTAAACATAACGCCAGATGCAGCAATATCACTGCGAACCATGCGCTGAACACCCGCTGATAATGCGACACCACGGTGATCGTAGCCTTGGTGAACACGATATGAAATAGCGCGATCATTAAACAGCGATGCAAATACGTGTTTAATTGCTTCACGAACGCTGTCTAAACCGACAACATTTAAGAAGGTTTCTTGTTGACCAGCAAAAGAGGCATCTGGCATATCTTCAGCAGTAGCCGAAGAGCGAACCGCAAATGACATACCTGCTGAAGAATCAGCTAGTTTGGTGTAAGCCTCTTTAATAGCATCTTCAAGTGCCGGTTGAAATGGCGTGTCTAAAATCCACTGACGAATTGTCTTACCAGCATCGCCTAGTGCTTTGATATCATCAACATCAAGCTCATCAAGGAGCTTGTACATCTTGTCGTTGATACCGCTTAACTCTAAAAACTCGTTAAATGCATGTGCGGTTGTTGCAAAACCGCCAGGAACTTGCACCCCTGCATTAGATAAATTACTGATCATCTCGCCAAGAGATGCGTTTTTTCCGCCAACAATCTCAACATCGTTCATGCCAAGTTGTTCATACCACAGTACATAATCTTGCACTTCAAAAGTCCCCGTGTGTTCAAAAGGTGAATAAGCATTGGTTTTTGCATTGTACACTGCTATAAAATGATAGGTAAATCACATTTTTATATTTCTAATATTTATCTGAAAGATGCATGAGAATTTTGATGGAATAAGGCATAATTTAATTAGTTTTTTATCGCTTTAATACACTATATTCTTCCAATCGCTTAAAACCATTTAATGCTCTGTGTAATTGAGCTATTTATTTTCAAAAAGGAGTCGACGTTGAGAACTGTATTTTATATATCTGATGGTACCGCCATCACGGCAGAAATTCTTGGGCACGCCGTTTTATCGCAATTTGATACGCCGTTTGATCAAGTAACTATTCCATTTGTTGAAAGCGTTGAGCGAGCTAAAGAAGTTGCGTTTGAAATCAACAGCCATCAAGAAGACGATCAATTACCCTTAGTATTTCACTCAATTGTGGACGAAGATATTAGAGCTATTATTAATGATGCTAATTGTTTAGCGCATGATTTTCTAAATACATTCGTTGCGCCACTCGAACAACAACTGGGTTTAAAGGCGGAGCCAACGCTCCACCGCACCCATGGCATTGCAAACAAAGCATATAGCGCGCGAATTGATGCCATTAACTATTCGTTAGACAACGATGATGGCATTAGCCTCAAGAACCTTGATGATGCTGAAATTATTTTAGTCGGCGTGTCTCGCTGTGGAAAAACACCAAGTAGTCTCTATTTGGCGATGCAATTTGGTATTGCGACAGCTAATTATCCATTTATTTGCCAAGACATGGACGCGTTAAAGCTACCGCAAGAATTAAAAAAACATAAACATAAAATATTTGGCCTCACCATTGATCCACACCGATTACACGATATTCGTAGTCAACGACGCGCCAATAGCCAATATTCATCATTGCGTCAGTGTCGTCTTGAAGTAAAAGAAGTTGAAATGTTGTATCGCAAAGAACGTATTCCGTTTATTGATACCACTAAATATAGTGTTGAAGAGATTACTGCCAAAATACTAGATATTACAGGCCACAAACGAACAATGTTTTAATCTTTGAACAATCGTTCATCGAATTGATTAACAAACATTCACGCCTCAAAGGCTATTTTGTACAAATACTAAGCAGCGCATTCTCTAAAATCCCGGGAAATATCGACACGGCCTAAATTATAGCCTTTATTTACTTTATCCTCACGCCCGTTTGGGCTATGGTAAGCCCCATTAATGAAGTTTCCAGCTAAGCACAAAAACATGTCAATAAAAACTGATGAACTAAGAACCACATATATCGATCAAGTTATTACACCTAGCCAATTAGCAAGTGAATACCCACTTTCGCCTGAAGGTGCTGATAGCCTGATTAAAAGTCGTCGTGATATAGAAGCGATTATCAATGGACAAGACAAACGTTTGCTTGTCATTGTTGGACCCTGTTCAATTCATGATACCGACGCAGCGCTTGACTATGCGCGCCGCCTAAAAGAGTTACAAATTAAGTATCAAGATAGTCTAGTTATTGCAATGCGTGTGTATTTTGAAAAGCCCCGCACCATTGTCGGTTGGAAAGGCTTAATTAGTGATCCAGATTTGAACGGTCAATACCAAGCAAATAAAGGATTACGGTTAGCCCGTCACCTACTCGTTGAACTGACTGAAATGGGCTTACCGATTGCAACTGAGTTTTTGGATATGGTTAACGGCCAATACATAGCTGACTTAGTAAGTTGGGGGGCCATTGGTGCGCGTACAACAGAAAGCCAAATTCATCGTGAAATGGCATCAGCATTATCTTGTCCTGTTGGATTTAAGAATGGTACTGATGGCAACACTAAAATTGCAATTGATGCGGTTCGGGCTTCTCGCGAAGCGCATATTTTCTATTCACCAGATAAAGACGGCATGATGACGGTTTACCGTACCCACGGTAATCCATTTGGCCACGTCATTTTACGTGGCGGTAAAACCCCTAACTATAGTAGAGAGTTTGTGGACGCAGCCTGTGATCAATTAGCCGCCACTAACTTAATGCCATCTGTCGTTGTTGATTTTAGCCATGGCAACAGTCAGAAGCAGCATAAAAATCAGCTCAATGTAGCGCAAGATATTATGCAGCAAATGCGCGATGGCAGTATGAAAATTGCCGGCATAATGGCTGAAAGCTTTATTGAAGAAGGCAATCAAAAAGTTATTGAAGGACAACCGCTTGTTTATGGTAAGAGTATTACCGACGCCTGTATTCACTGGCAAGATACGGAGCAGCTATTAGCGGACTTAGCCGCTGCGGCTAAAGACCGTATGGCACTTTAGATTGCCAAATTAACGTAACGTAACAAAATAAACATTTAAGGGCCTTATGGCCCTTTTTTAAGGTCTGTTATTTATTACGTTTACTCTCTCATTTCTCTTTAATCCCTAATTTTTACACGGGATTATTCCTGAAGAACAAATAAAAAAGTACTTGATCATTGGAATTTAATACGACTAATATATTAATTAAATACAGGAGTGTAGAAGATTTTATGATGGGAATGACAAGCGCAACGAGCAACATGACACTGAAACGTAAATTGATGCTCGCGATGACCTTTGCCGGTTTGATACCATTACTGATAGCAGGAGTCATTAATACAGTATCGACTTCATTCGCCCTTCATGATAGCGCCAAAAATCAATTAGAATCCCTTAAAGCGGCAAAGAAATCTCAAGTAGAGTCTTATTTTGCTCAAGTAAGAAATCAAGTAACCACATTTTCAGATAGTGAAATGACCATCAGTGCGATGCGTGAATTTACGTACAACATGTATGATCTATCAATACAGTTACCGCAAAGTGAACAAGAAAAAATTGACGCATTAAGCCGTTTTTATCAAAACGAATTTCTTAGTGAATTTAAAAAACATAAAGCCACTAATCTGATCCCAAATATCGATAGCCTGATCCCAACTGAAGAACCATCCCTTAGCGCTCAATTTTCCTACATCGCAAATAACGATAATCCGTTAGGCCACAAAGACAAATTAATGCGTGGTATTGAAGAGTCTAGCTATCACCACAGCCATGCTAAATATCATCCTAAATTTAGAAATTACCTTAATAAATTTGGCTATTACGATATATTTCTGATCGAGCCAGATCAAGGCCATATTGTTTATAGCGTGTTTAAGGAAGCCGATTTTGGTACCAGCGTCATGGAAGGGCCGTATAAAGATTCAGGCCTAGCAAGAGCATTTCTCGCAGCACTCGCGTTAGACGCAACAGACCAAGCAAAGCTGATTGATTTTTCAAACTATACGCCATCTTATGGCGAGCCAGCATCGTTTATTGCGTCGCCTATATTTGACGGTGATGAACGTGTTGGTGTTTTAGTATTTCAAATGCCAATCGGTGTAATTAATGGGATCATGCAAACAAGTGATGGTCTAGGCGAAACTGGCGAAACATTTCTTGTTGGTAGCGACAGGCTTATGCGCTCCCAATCTCGTTTCAGTGAAAACAATAGCATTTTAAAAACCACTGTTGATACGCTCGCTACAACCAATATTGCAAATAACTTAACTGGCAGTGAAACCATTACTAACCATCTAGATCGTCGTGTTCTATCTGCTTTCGCCCCGTTAAAAATCATAGATTTAAATTGGGGAATTATTGCTGAGATTGATGAAAGTGAAGCGTTTAGTGCAATCAGTACCCTCATTTGGGAAACGGTGATTATTGCCATCATTACTATCGCTGTGCTAATTGTTTGTGCAATGACCTTCTCCCGCAGTCTTACAGAGCCTTTAGTGGAAGCAATTAATGTTGCTAAATCTATTGCTAATGGCAATTTAGATAATGTTATTAAAAACAAGGGGAATAATGAAATAAGCCAATTGTTAAGGGCGTTAGGGAATATGCAGGACAATTTAAATGAGCGCACAAAAGCGACGCAAAGAGAATTAGGCATCAACACTAGAATCAAGCAAGCATTAGATAATGTGAGTGGCAACGTGATGGTACTCAACAAAAGTCATAAGGTTGTTTATACAAACACTGCCCTTCTCAAATTATTAAAGTGTCAGAGTGATGTATTTAAGTTACCTACCGATGATATTGGCGGGCTCCATGCTGCCGATGTATTTACAGCGTTAAATATGAATAGCACTAAACTCGTTGGCTTTGAACAACAGCAATACCAAGAGAGTATTGTTTGTGGCATTACCCTCAATTTTACCGCAAACCCCGTATTTGATGTTTCAGGTGAGCAGCTTGGCACCGTTGTCGAAATTGTTGACCGAACACCAGAAGTTAAGACGCAAAACGAAATTCAACAAGTGGTTGATAATGCCCTGCGCGGTGATTTTAGTGAGCGAATTACTATTGATGATAAGAGCGGATTCTTTCAATCTTTCTCCACCAGCATTAATCAATTGGTCGATGTATCAGATCAAGTCACTACCGATGCCCTTAGAATTTTTAGTGCGCTGGCTAAAGGCGATTTAACACAAACAATTACCACCGAATACCACGGACAATTTGACCAACTAAAAATTGATGCTAATGCAACAGTTGAACAGCTAACAGCCATTGTCTCAAAAATTCAACAGTCAGCGAATAGTGTTAACAGTGAGGCACAGCAACTGTCGTATGGTAATGAAGACTTACATAAACGAACTGTGGAACAATCAGCCAGTCTCGAAGAAACCAATGTGGCGTTGTTAGAAATAACCAATACAGTTCAAGATAACTCTTCGTATGCCTCAACCGCCCATGTATTGGCGCAAAAAGCGAGACAGTATGCCGAGCAAGGCGGTGACGTTGTTCAAAAAGCGATTAGTGCAATGGAGAATATTAATCACTCCACCAGTAATATTTCGGAGATAATCAGCCTGATTGATAACATCGCCTTTCAAACTAATCTATTAGCACTCAATGCAGCTGTTGAAGCAGCACGAGCTGGCGAACAAGGCCGCGGATTTGCTGTAGTCGCTGGAGAAGTGAGAAACCTTGCTGGAAGAAGCGCAGCAGCGGCAAAAGATATAAAGAATTTAATTAGCGATGCACAGACTAAAGTGAGCGATGGTTCAACATTAGTCACAGATACGGGCGGCACATTACAAAATATAATTGACAGCGTCACTGAAGTTTCCTCAGTAGTGGCTAACATTGACAATGCCTCACAATCTCAATCATCAAGCATGGAAGAAATAAATCAAACTACCAAACATTTAGAAAACATTACGGTTAAAAATTCAGAATTAGTGTCTCACGCTGCTAACTCAAGCAGTAATTTAACGAGTCATGCACAAGAATTGAAAGCGTTAATTGCATTCTTTTCTGTCCATAAGAAACAAGAAATCAAGAAAACTCGATCGAGTACCGAATTGCGTCTAAATGTGACGACCTAAGTTATTGACTGCTGACACTCATTTATTAAGTGAGTAACATGCGCTAACAACAATTCAGGGTATTGAGTGCTTGATGCCATTGTAATGGGGTGTTGACGTTATTAAAGCATTGTGGAAAACAATCTTCTGTCGTGACAACTTCAGTGCCAAAGTGATTTAATAATGCACCGACTGAACACGCTTTTCCGCCTTGATTTGACAATGTATCCCTGAGCCAGCACGTCACTTGGGGTGTATTGCGGATTACAAATGGAAAATGTTGTCCTTGATATTTAGTAATTGTAGCGATTTGGTTATCAGTTGCTCTCTCTAACAACCGTAGCAGGACATCTTTGGTTAAATGAACCATATCCACCGGAATAACCATAACATGATGACAATCTGTTAAGGCCATCATACCTGTGTAGCAGCCGCCGAGAGGCCCCTTATCAGGAATAATATCCGCTACGCCATAATGCTTTGAGCTAATAACTACGGATAATCCAAGCGATGCCAGCATTGCTTGTAAGCGAAATACTAGTGGCTGCTCTCCAACTTTTAAAGACGCTTTATCCACGCCCATTCTAGATGATTTTCCTCCAGCCAAAATAATAGCTCCAACGTTTAGGTTGGAGCTATTTAAATTCCAAGCGCTATCACTCACACTACCAACCTTTTATTCCGGTCATATCTGGCAGGTGATGTGCGATCCCTTTGTGACAGTCGATACAGGTTTTTTCTCCTGTTTGAAGATACTTGGAGTGCATCTTCTCTGCTCGTTCTGATTGGGCGGTAAAGTCCATAAATTCAAAGTTATGACAATTTCGACATTCTAATGAATCGTTGGCCTTCAACCGGGCCCATTCATTTTCTGCAAGCTGACGACGATGCGCTTCAAACTTCTCACGAGTATCGATAGTACCAAACATCTTGCCCCATACTTCTTTTGAAGCCTGCATTTTACGGGCAATTTTATTACTCCATTCGTGAGGAACGTGACAGTCTGGGCATGTAGCACGAACGCCAGAGCGGTTAGAGTAATGTATGGTAGTTTTTAATTCTTCGTAAACATTATTTTCCATCTCGTGACAACCAATACAGAACTCTTCCGTGTTGGTCATTTCAAGTCCGGTGTTAAACCCACCCCAGAAAATGACACCAGCTAAGAAACCGCCTAACGTCAAAAAGCCTAAAGAATAATGCATACTCGGCTTGCGAAATATATTCCAAAAGCCTTTAATCCACTTCTTCATCACCTACTCCTCTTTCGCTGAATTTGAAATCAGCGTATGCATATCAACAAAGGTGTTTTTAACGGGTGCTTTAGTATCTTGCTGAGTCACATGACACTGATTACAAAAATAACGACGCGGTGAAATCTCCGCTAAAAAGTTACCATCGCGATTCATGTAATGCGTCACACTGATCATGGTTGCCTGCGATTCACTGACTCTCGTTCTGCTATGGCAAGACATGCATTTATTAACATTTTTATTGATCTGATAACCGCGTATCTTATGGGGAATGATTGGCGGTTGCATTGGATAGTTTCGCTGCAACTTCTTATCATTGTTTATCACCATTGGAATTCGCTGTGGTTTGATATTTTCAAGAATCTCACCATCGCGTAACTTGCTAATTTTTTCTGCACTTACAGCAGTCGATAATAACGCTATAATAAGGACAATTATATAATTTTTCATAATTTACACCTTCTCTATCTTAACGGCACATTTCTTAAAATCAGTTTGTTTTGATAGTGGATCAGTCGCATCGAGTGTGAGCTTATTTACCAAACGGCTCGCATCAAAAAATGGAACAAATACCAACCCTTTTGGTGTCTTATTACGACCACGCGTTTCTACGCGAGTAATAATCTCACCGCGTCGAGAGCTGATCTTAACTTCGTCACCACGGCGCATATTACGCGCTTTAGCATCATCAGGATGCATGTAAACCAGTGCATCAGGCATCGATTTGAATAACTCTGGAACGCGCTGTGTCATTGAACCTGTATGCCAATGCTCGATAACACGGCCGGTACATAGCCACATGTCGAATTCTTCATCTGGCGATTCGGCTGGCGGCTCGTATGGCAACGCGAAGATGACCGCTTTGCCATCTTTCTTACCGTAGAAATCATAGTCACTACCTGGCTTGGCATAAGGATCACTTCCTTCCTTAAATCGCCATTGTGTTTCTTTACCGTCAACAACAGGCCAACGCAGGCCACGCTCTTTGTGATAGCGATCATACGGTGCTAAATCATGACCGTGATCACGTCCAAAGGCCGCGTATTCTTCAAATAGCCCTTTTTGAATGTAGAAACCAAATTCTCTCGCTTCATGGTTTAGGCGATCTTCAGGTACTTCATCTAAGCCGTATTTGTTAACGTTGCCGTTTTCAAATAGCACTTGATACATAGTTTTGCCTTTATGCTCAGGCATTGCATCCAGTAGTTCCGCAGGCCATACTTCTTCGATGTTAAAACGCTTTGAGAATTCAACAACTTGCCACATATCTGAACGTGCTTCACCCGGTGCTTCCACTTGTTGATACCATGTCTGTGTACGACGCTCGGCATTACCGTAAGCCCCTTCTTTTTCAACCCACATTGCAGTTGGTAAGATCAAATCAGCTGCTTGTGCAGACACCGTTGGGTAAGGATCAGATACCACGATAAAGTTTTTAGGATTGCGATAACCCGGCATCGCTTCTTCGTTAACGTTTGGACCCGCTTGCATGTTGTTATTACATTGCACCCAATAGAAGTTCAATTCGCCGTCTTTTAGCTTTCTATTTTGCACTACCGCGTGATAACCCGGTTTTGCAGGAATAGTACCTTCGGGAAGCTTCCAAATTTTTTCAGCGTAATCACGGTGTTCTTTATTTTTAACCACCATATCAGCTGGTAAGCGATGTGAGAAAGTACCCACTTCACGAGCCGTACCACAGGCTGACGGTTGGCCTGTTAATGAGAACGGGCTGTTACCCGGTGTAGAAATCTTACCGGTTAATAGGTGAATGTTGTAAACAAGGTTATTAGCCCAAACACCACGCGTGTGTTGGTTAAAGCCCATAGTCCACAGTGACATGACTTTAGTTTTAGGATCGGCATATGTTTTTGCTAAATCGATTAACTGTTTAACCGGTACACCTGAGAGCTCTGATACTGACTCAGCAGTGTAAGTGCTAACAAATTTCGCGTATTCGTCAAAGCTAATTGGTTTAGATTTACCAGAGTTCGGATTTTTAGCTTTCTTTTGCAGCTCGTGTTCGTCGCGCAGGCCGTAACCGATGTCAGTGTCACCCATTCTAAAATTAGTGTGTTTGTTGACAAAGTCTTTGTTTACATGACCGTTTGAAATAATGTAATTGGCGATAAAGTTTAAGATAGCCAAGTCAGTTTGCGGCGTAAAAATCATGCCAGAGTCGGCTAAATCAAAGCTGCGGTGTGTATAAGTTGATAACACGTTAACTTTTACGTGTGGCGAGCTTAAGCGGCGATCGGTAATGCGAGTCCATAAAATGGGATGCATTTCTGCCATGTTTGAGCCCCATAATACAAAGGCATCGGCGTGCTCAAAATCATCGTAACAACCCATTGGCTCATCGATACCAAAAGTTCTCATGAAGCCACCTACCGCTGATGCCATACAATGACGTGCGTTAGGGTCGATATTGTTTGAACGAAAGCCAGCCTTCATTAACTTAACGGCCGCGTAGCCTTCCATCACCGTCCATTGACCAGAACCAAACATGCCTAGGCCTTTAGGACCTTTTTCTTTTAATGTTTGCTTGGCTTTATCAGCCATGATGTCAAATGCCATGTCCCAGCTGATAGGCGTGAAATCACCGTTTTTGTCATACTTACCATCTTTCATGCGCAAAAGCGGCTTGGTTAGACGATCCTTGCCATACATAATTTTTGACAGGAAGTAACCTTTCACACAGTTAAGTCCTTTATTCACAGGTGATTTCATATCACCGTGAGTAGCAACGACTTTACCGTCTTTAGTGGCTACATTAATAGAACAACCCGTGCCACAAAAACGACAAGGTGCTTTGTCCCATTTGAGGGCCGTTTGATCTTTTGCAGTGATTAAGTTGCTTGCCGAAGCAGGTAACACAATACCCGCAGCGCTAGCTGCACTGGCGGCCGCTGTGGCTTTCATAAAATCACGTCTAGATAATGACATAGTTAACTCCTAACTGACTAATTAGTTTCATCACAGTATTCGTGGTACACAGGTGATAAATTCAATACACCTGCAACATTTGTTATTTGCTCAAATCCATCAACAATACCCCGCTGCGACTCACTTTCTAATGTGACAATGATGCGTCCTTTGCCGTCATCACCATGAATGTCACATGAAGATAATTCTGACAATCGGCTCATCACTTGCGCTTGCTCATCGGGGTAGGTGTATGCAATAAAGCTGGCTACATGATATTCACTCATTGAAGCGCTCCTTTGTTGTTGTAATATTGATTGCATTGGGTGGACAAATTGACACACAGGCACCGCAGCTATTACAGGCGTCTAGGTCAATGTCGGGTTTAGGGATCCGCTCACTAAAGAAATCGAATTTAATGGCAACTTCATCACACACATCCCGGCATGACTGACAATAAATATCATTAGCTGCTAGACATTTATCGCTAATTGCAATGTCCGTCAAAAAAGGTTTGTTGACTGTTTTATCCAGAGCGTTAACTTGGCAAACATCACTACACTTTTCACAGAATGTGCATTCGTCATTTACAAAGTTGACTCGAGGAAAGCCGCCACTACCAATTTCAATGATCTTCGTTTCACAGGCGTCAACACATTCATTACAGCGCGTACACTGGTCAATGAAGTATTGCTCTCCTGCGTTATAAGGCGGACGAAGTGGCAATTCCTTTGATACACTTGCACGCAAGAAACTTCGTTTTGCGTAATCGATCGCCACTATTTATAACCCCGGCGGTCCATAGATAATTTGTGACATCCAGATAATAAAGCCGTACCCACCCATAAAGGCGATACTTAATACTGGAAATAACACAACGGTTAAAAACAAAAAGACTCTGAGCTCTTTGCCTTTGTTGTTTACTTGATTTTCATCGGTCATTACTTACTTCCTCACATCGTATGTTAACTATTTGTTAACTACCTTAAGTAAATTTTTCAGTACTTTATCCTAGTTGTATCATGAAAGACCACAGACTTAATAAGTGAATAAACTAAAGTTGTTTTAAATCAATTTAGCCGTGTTTTTTAGATGGAATTGGTTGGGAAACCGATGGGGTTCCGCCATAATTGCCCTCGTTAACCGATTCACATGAGTAGTTAGAATGTCTTGTTGCGATGCCACTGGCTTGCTGTCGATTACCGACGCAATAAAGAGAATGAAAACGATTGCTAATAACAATAAATCATTGTTATCCCTTGATATAAAACGTGCTTACGGTCACACATTGGCTGAAGACGTTATTTCTAATGTCCAGGTCCCACCACAGGATAATTCGGCAATGGACGGTTATGCCATCAATCATATTGGATGTGATGAACAACACCCCTATCGACTCGTTGGTCAAGTACTTGCTGGCCAAACCTACGATGGGATATTGGCAGCTGGAGAGTGTGTTCGGATCATGACAGGCGCTAGTGTACCGGCTGGAACCCAAGCGGTGGTTATGCAAGAAGATGCCATCAAAGAGCAGCAACAAGTCACTTTTAACAAAAAAATAACATCAGGCCATCACATTCGCCGCGCAGGCGAAGACATCGCTAAAAATCAAACCGTTTTAACAACTGGAACTGTACTAAATGCAGCTCAGTTAGGGCTGTTATCTGCTGTTGGCCACGGTCAAGTCAATGTTGTTAAGCCACCAAAGGTTGGTATTTTTGCAACCGGCGACGAATTACTTAGCCCAGGGGAGCATCCTAAAGCAGGCCACTTGTATGAAAGCAATCGCATTGTGTGTGCGACTAAGCTACGCGCACTCGGTTGTGAGGTCATTGATTATGGCATTATTGAAGATAAAAAATCGGCATTGGTTCACGCTTTTAATCAAGCCGCCGAGCAATGCGATGTTATTATTACCTCGGGCGGTGTATCAGTTGGCGATGCTGACTTTGTCAAAGACGTACTCGTTGAAAACGGCAATATCGATTTTTGGAAAATAGCCATAAAGCCTGGTAAACCCTTCGCGTTTGGTCAATACCGTGACAAGTTATTTTTTGGTCTTCCCGGAAACCCTGTTGCCAGCTTTGTTACCTTTGACATTTTAGTCGCACCAATTTTAAAACACCTTCAAGGCCAGCAAGACACGTCACTGCTAACCCTTAACGCGACTAGCCATTGCGATATTAACAAGCGCGGCGGCCGTGTCGATTATCAGCGCGGCTACGCATGGCACGAGAGCGGGCAATTAATGGTTAAATCGGCCGGCGCGCAAGGCTCTCATATTTTATCGTCATTAAGTCAGGCCAACGCTTATATCGTACTTAACGAGCATCAAGAAACTATTGCATCTGGTGATAGCGTTTCTGTGATACTTTTTGATAGTATCTATCCCAAATAACAGGGTTTTAGCCCACCATTAAGGATTATTAATGTCACATCAAGCAAGCGAATTTGTACCATTGAATATTGCGGTATTAACTATTTCAGACACTCGCAACGAAGAAACAGACACCTCTGGTGCCCTCCTCGTTAACGAATTAACAACAAGCGGTCACAATGCTTATGCCAAGGCTATAGTACACGATGACATCTATGATATTCGCGCTGTGGTTTCCCAATGGATTGCTGACAGTAATATTCACGCCGTTGTCAGTACAGGTGGAACGGGGTTCACTGCGCGTGATAATACACCAGAGGCAATGTCGGTATTATTTGATAAGAATGTAGAAGGCTTTGGTGAGTTATTTAGACAAATTTCATATGATGAAATTGGGACATCTACCGTGCAATCTCGTGCCCTTGCAGGCATGGCTAATCGCACTGTTATCTTCTGTCTACCAGGTTCAACCAATGCTTGTCGCACCGGCTGGAATAAAATCATTAAAGAGCAATTAGACGCAAGTCATCGCCCTTGTAACTTTGTGCCCCATTTAAACCTTGCACAAGACACCTGCGCAACTCGCGATTAGATGATTATGCAGGATTGTCGATGTCGATAAACTCGACGTCGACGCCTAATTCCTTAGCCACAAACTCACCTAATGCTTTAACACCATAGCGCTCTGTCGCATGATGACCCGCGGCGAAAAAAGCCATGTTGTATTCACGTGCTAAATGAATGGTTTGTTCAGAAACTTCGCCACTAATAAATGCGTCAATACCCTGCTCACCCGCCATTTCAATAAAACTTTGACCGCCGCCACTACACCAAGCAACCGTGCGAATTGCTTTGTTAGCATTGCCTTCAACTAATGGCGCGCGATCAAGTGACTGCGTAATACTTGCCGTTAACTGAGCGACTGTCTGCGGTGTTTCAAACTCCCCCTTGACCGCGACGCTTACCGGATTTCCAATTTCTAACCCTTGTATATTACTAATGCCAAAACGCTTTGCTAACTGAGCATTATTTCCGAGCGTCGGGTGAATATCTAACGGCAAGTGATAAGCGATTAAATTAATATCAGCCATTAATAAGCTCTTAATACGCTTGTGCTTGAGGGATGTAATGGTTTGGTTTTCGCCTTTCCAAAAATAACCGTGATGTACTAATAGCGCATCCGCATTAGCGGCTATCGCGGCATCAATAAGTGCTTGCGAGGCGGTAACGCCAGTGACAATTTTCTTTATCTGTCCATTCCCTTCAACCTGTAAACCGTTTGGGCAATAATCCTTTATCTTATTCGGTTCTAAAATCTGCTCTAACGAAGTTAGAAGGGTCTCACGTGAAATCATAGGTTTTAACTCTCGATGTTTTTACGTAGTGTAAAAGTCCTTCCCATCAAAGTCTATCCTCAATGGTGAGTTCCCAATAAATGAGTGCTCTAGCAGCCCCTAGCAGAAATTAACTGAAAAATATCATGATTATTATTAAGCAATAAAAACTGCGCCGTGTTGCCACTTAAAGTCTCGCTTCAATTGACCAACACAACGCTTGTCTGCCGCCATTTTATGTGTAATGCGGACGAATAATGAATAAACGACCTAGCACCAACATTAAGATTAATAATATCATAAGCGAAGTAGTACCACCCTTAGTACCCGTTTCATACGTTGGTTCAGGCTCTACTGGTGGTGGAGTCGGTGTCACAGGCGAACTGTCCTCTGGCGCAGAAATCGCAACAGGATCTTGAATCATGCCATTAATAACACCATCGCTATCATTGGCACCGCCATCAGTGATGACTAACAATAGACAATCATGACCAACGGTTAGACCCGAGATATAATCATCGACATTGTTCGAACAAACCCCCGCAGAAATAGCCGCTGAACTCGCAAACATATCGCCACCACTAACGTCATAAGGCTTCCAACCATCCGTAGCATTAAATTTCCTCAGTGTTGCTTGCTCAGGAATTGACACAGACAGTGGAATAAATACGTTAATGCTCGCGCCTGCTTGCGGTAAATTAAGCGCTTCGTAATCAAAGGTGTCTAAATGCTCGAAACCGTTGTCGTTTGAAAGTTCCTGACTGACAGGTTGTCCCTGGCCATTACCAAATTTTTGGATATTTTCTTCAGTAATTTCACTACCGTTTTGACCACTTAAAATAGCAACAACGCCTAAGCGTAATTTAACGCCATTATCCGTTGTCATCTTGAACGTATCATCTGACTCAATGCGCGTTGGAATTTTTTCCTCAGCGCCTGTGTTTCCATTATCAGTATCAACACTATCGGCTACGCCATCACCATCGCTATCTTGTACCGCTAACGCACCAGTATCAGTAATGTTCACTACGTAAGTTGCGCTTGAGGTTAACAGTTCGCCGTTAAGATCACGGGTTACCGTCACAGAAACGGGATAAAGACCACCGACTAAATTAGTCACTTGTGGCTGCTTGATATCGGTTGCAGAAACCGTCATTCCCACATCAGTTAAGCTGTCTAACTGCCACACATAGGTAACCTTGCTCGATGGTAAGCCGCCAAAGTAGGTTTCCAACATCAAGATGTTATCATCTGGTTTACTCGACTCAATCCACAGCACCGGAATATCATTCTTGCGAGGATTACTACCTGCCAAAATCTCATCGACATCCGCAATACCATCGTTATCACTGTCACTGGTAGCTGTTACAGACAAATCATTTTCATCACCGGTGATAAAGCTTTCTACCGCATCTGGCACACCATCATTGTCACTATCAACGACTTCCGTTGCCGCCAGTAGTTCACGCAACTCTGTTAATGTCGCAGCCTGACGCACTTCATAAGCATCTGACAATCCGTTGCTGTTGAGATCAAGTGTCTTGGTGTCTATGCCATCATCAATGGTTGATGTTAGGTAACTTTCTACAACATCTGGCACACCGTCAAGATCGACATCGCTGTCGCCAGCCGATAATGGATTGCCACCTAATAACAATTCTAACGCGTCGTTATAGCCGTCATTATCAAAGTCATTAAACTTGTCGATAACGCCATTGTTGTCTAGTCCAAGTGTTGTCAGATAAGCATTCACTGCGTCTGTCAAACCATTTGTTGCGACACTAGCACCATTTACCGTCGGACTATTCGCATCAATAGGATCAAACCCATTAGCTAGCTCTAGACCATCGGGTAACCCGTCACCATCGGTATCAGTAGACGGTGTCGTTAATGGTGCGTTTGCGCCGCCTAAACTTTCTAAGTGCGCTTCAACGGCATTAGTCACGCCATCGCCATCACTATCAAGTGCGCCATCAACGACTGGTGAATTCGCATTATTTGGATCTGAACCAATGCTCGCCTCTAGTTCATTAGATAATCCATCGTTATCACTATCCCCTTGCGCAAGGCTTGCAATCAACGCTTTAATATCATCGATTGTACGCAGCGCAGGATTATCGCGAAGTGCAATAAGTAAACTCGTAAAGACATCATCCGTTAATGAATGGATAGAGATATTGTCAAAATCCGTCAAACTCGGCGTCTCTGAACTACCTTGAGACAGCGAATACTGATTAATTAACGCGAGGCTTATTATCTCATCAACAATAGCTTGAATTTGCTCACTGGAAAGCTCACCATCAGCTAATGCCAGACGCTCAAGGACTGCCGCCAAGTTATCGTCTGTCACATTTTCTACACCCAAATTAGTGAAGTCAGCAATCACTGGCGCCGTTGATTGACCATTGCTAGCCACAAAATCATTTATCAGTGTTAAGCCATTCACTTCATCCACTAACTGCTGAATTTTCGCAGGCGTTAACTCTCCAGATGCCTCGGCTAACTTAGCAAGGACTGCCGCCAAGTTATCCTCTGTCAAATTTTCTACACCCAAATTAGTGAAGTCAGCAATCAATGGCGCCGTTGATTGACCATTGCTAGCCACAAAATCATTTATCAGTGTTAAACCATTCACTTCATCCACTAACTGCTGAATTTTCGCAGCCGTTAACTCTCCAGATGCCTCGGCTAACTTAGCAAGGACTGCCGCCAAGTTATCGTCTGTTACATTTTCCACACCCAAATTAGTGAAGTCAGCAATCACTGGCGTCGTTGATTGACCATTGCTTGTTACAAGGTCATTTATTAGCGTTAAGCTTATGACGCCATCAATTAGTTGCTGTAGCTGAGGGACCGTTCTAACTTGTGGAGCAGCCTGCAATGCCGCAAGCACACGTGCTAGATTCTCATCATCAACCCCATTGAGTTTAATCAATGTAAAATCAGCAATTAGCGGAGCCGCTGAACTGCCTTCTGTTACCGAGTATTGATTGATAATGTGTAGGCTTGTAACTTCATCAACAATAGCTTGAATTTGCTCACTGGTTAATGGCAGTTCACTTGCGGGGATAGTGCTAATACGTGCATTAACAAGCGCCAAGATATCGTCGGTAACACCTGTGATACCCAATGACTCATAAACCGCTACAGTAAGCGATGAGGTATCGTTATTTTCAATCGCATCATTGATATTGCTAATCACTTTATCTGTACCATCCAGTACATCAGTCACGGTAATCGCAATTTGCGCGCTCGCCGATAGGTCACCGTCAGTCACTTGTGCCATTAATTGGTAGCTAGTCGCTGTTTCATAATCGAGCGCACCAATTAAGCGTAACTGGCCGCTGTTATTAATCGCAAACTTACCGTTGTCATTACCACCGACTAAGCTAAAGGTTAGTGCGCTATTAACGTCGATATCAGTCGCTGCTAACGGCGTGCCAATATTGCTGCCAACGGCTAAATCTTCGGCAATGCTAAAGCTTGCACTCTCAAGTGTTGGCGCGTCATTAACATCCACCACAGTAATGGTAAATGGCGCAAGGCTTGCCGATAACTCACCGCTATCTTTAACGGTAATGACAATATTGCTATGCACTCCACATGTTCATTTGCTGGCGTCCCCGTTAGTTGACCTGTTGCCGTATTAAAGCTTGCCCACACTGGCATATTGCTAATGCTAAAGACGTGACTGTCACCAACATCAATATCCGTCACACTTGGCGTAAAGCTATAAGCAACACCTTGATTCACTGAATTTGCTGCTGCACCGCTAATAGTTGGCGTGTCATTAACATTAGTCACCGCTAGATTAAAGCTATTGAGTTCGGCAACTAGGCCACCAGCATCAGTCACTCTAATAATTATGCCGTTATTCGTGCCAACGTCACTGTTGCTTGGCGTACCAGATAATGAACCAGTAGCTACATCAAATGCAGCCCAACTCGGTTTATTGATAATCGAAAATACTAAATTATCGCCAATATCTTCATCAGTTGCCGTCGGTACAAAATTATAAGCAGCATCTTGTAACACTGACGCACTTGGCGCGCCCGCAATTGTTGGTGCATCATTGACATTAAGTACAATCATGTCTACCGGTGCTAATGAATCTTGCACACCGTCATTATCGGTGACGCTAATAACAACATTGTAAGTAATACCAATATCAGCCTGTGTTGGTGTACCAAATAAACGTCCGTTATTAGTATCAAAATTTGCCCAACTTGGTTTATTCGTCACGCTAAATGACAATAAATCACCGTCATCAATATCTACAGCCGTTGGTACAAATTCAAAATTAGCATCTTCATTGACCACAGCTGCAAGATTGCCGCTTATTTGCGGTGCATCATTAACATTTACGACTGTTAAGCTAAATGATGGCAGTGCACGTTGAGCACCGCTGCTATCTGTGACGGTAATAATAATGCTATTGGTGACACCAACATCGTCGTTACTAGCCACGCCCGATAGCTGCCCGGTGTCAGAATCAAAGTCTAACCACGACGGTTTATTGTCAATACTAAAGCTTAATTCATCACCAATATCAGGATCGCTGCTGATTGGCGTAAAGTTATAACTTTCTTCCTGATTGACACTATTAGCTGGTGAGCCGCTAATGCTTGGCGTTTCATTAATATTGGTAATATCAACATACACCAGAGCACTGGCTGTAAGGGCATCAGGATCAGAAACTTGCACGTCGAGTACATAGGCATTAACAGTTTCATAATCGATAGCCGATGCATCATTAACTTTTAGCATCCCACTGCCATCAATGATGAAGGCGCTATTGGTATTTCCTGACACAATGGAGTAAGTCAAGCTATCACCATCGATATCATCCCCCATAACATGACCAACGAGTGCACCGTTACTGGTTAACTCACTAATAGCAAAGTTATCACCCATCACGCTAGGCGCCTGATTGATATCGTTAACAACAATAGTGAAGCTGGCACTTGCTGTTAACTCACCGTCACTGACGGTAATGACAACATCGTTAGTGATCCCGCCATCGTAAATACTTGGCGTACCAGAAATCGTGCCAGTGGTAGCATCTAAACTAGCCCACGCAGGTAGGTTACTACCAGCAAAGGTTAGCGTCGCGTTGTCATCATCAATATCATCAAACGTTGGCGTCCAGCTAAAGGCACTGCCCTCATCAACCGCATTTGGCGTACCAGAAATGGTTGGTGCATCATTAACGGCATTAACCGTAATATTGATATCTTTGGACAATGACGATGCCCCCGCCGTTACCGTAATGGTACCAACCGTCGAGCCATTGGCATCGGCTTTAGCGGTTAATTTGATCACCTGCGTTGTATTTGGCGCATTAACCACAACTGGTGTAAAGGCTTCTACAACATCGGCAGTACCATAACTCATACTAATTGTTAGAGAGCTTTCACCGCTAAAATCAAGCCCGGTTAAGGTAATCTCGTATTCGCCAAAATCTTCATTAAGACTGATATTGTTATTGCTGATGCTTGGGAAGTCCAACACCGCAGGAATGGCTACATTGAAACTCATGACGTCATTAACGCCATACATATCTGTTGCCACTAACTGAATATTTGCACTACCAAATTGATTGGCGACGGAATCTAACGCTAGATTAAAGTTAGCGCCATCATAGTCACCGAAACTCTGTACCGTGCTAGGGTCGACCGTAGCCGTCACCAACGATACATCGCTGTTAATGACAGACAACGTCACGTCATCTTCATCGGCATCAGTCACCATAAACCCAAGGTCAACATGACCAAAATCTTCGGTTTGCTGCATGTCCACCAGCTCAGAAGAGCTCAAACTCGGTGCAACATTGACATTTTGAACTGAGATAACCACAGATTTCGTATCTGTATTACCGTCATCATCTAGTGCAGTTAAGTCAACGAGGTATGTGTTATCTTTATTGTTATCTTGTGGTAATTCAAAGTCTTTTGCTGGCAACGTCAAACGCCCAGTAGCCGCATCGACGTTAAACAACGGCGCATCATCACCGCTGATGCTATAACTCACATGACCAATTGGCGCTTGGCTCAGCGTAGCAACAGGTGATTCAAATTCGCTGTTTTCGTTAACGCTACTCGACTCAACACCGCCAATGGTAAAGTTAACAACTTCAATCACATCACTAATGTTTACCACCACACTAGCGGTATCAGATAAACCGCCGTTGTCGGTAACGGTTATCGTTAGCGCGTAATTTGCTTTGGTCTCAAAATCTAGCGCACTTGAAGTCATCACACTTAGCTGACCACTGCCATTAATCTTAAAGGCATTGTTTAAATTGCCACTTGAAATGGAATAGCTAAAGCTACTGCCAGCATCTGGGTCGACAACTATTAGCGGCGTCCCCACATTTGTATCGTTGGCACTGTTTTCAGCAATACTAAAGCTAGTATTAGCAACTGCAGGCGCTTGATTAACATTAACCACTTCAAGATTAAAGGCCGCTAGTGATGCCGTCGCATTGGCGTTATCACTAACACTAATAACAATGGTATTGGTCGATCCAACATCGCTGTTAGTTGGCGAGCCCGATAGTTGTCCATTGCTGGTATTAAAGCTTGCCCAGCTTGGTTTGTTATTAATGGTAAACGTTAAACTGTCTCCCGCATCAATATCATTCGCAGTCGGAATAAAGCTATAGACATTTCCTTCAAGTACCGTGGATGCAGGTGTGCCAGTAATCGTTGGCGCGTCATTAACATTGGTCACCGTAATATTAAAGGCAGGTAAACTTGCGCTTGCGCCGCCGCCATCGGTCACCGTAATCACAACTCCTGTCGTTGTACCTAAATCATCATTACTTGGCGTGCCAGATAACACGCCGGTAACGCTGCTAAAGCTTGTCCAGGTCGGCGCGTTGCTTACGCTAAATGATTTGCTATCACCAACGTCTTCGTCTGTTACCACTGGCGTAAAGCTATAATTGGCATTTTGTGCAATAGTTGTCGTCGGATCACCACTAATTTGCGGCGCATCATTAACATTCTCAACCGTCAGGTTAAAGGCAGCGAGGCTATCGCTCGCACCAGCGCCATCGGTAACTGTAATAACAATGGCATTGGTTACACCAACGTGATTATTCGCTGGCATGCCACTTAATTGCCCCGTCGCCGTATCAAATGATGCCCAGCTCGGCGCATTAACAATACTAAATACAGCACTATCACCAACATCAACATCAACATCACTAACACTTGGCGTAAAACTGTAACTGCTATCTTGCGTGACTGTTAGGCTTGGCGTTCCCGAGATAACAGGTGCATCATTGACGTTAGTCACTGTAATCGCAAAGGCTGCTAACGACGCTTGTGCATTTGCCGCATCTTTCACGCTAATAACGATATTGCTGTATGTGCCCACATCATCGTTACCCGGTGTACCTGACAACACGCCGCTATTAACATCAAAACTCGCCCAACTAGGTTCGTTACTAATGCTATACATGTGAGTGTCATCTAAATCGATATCAGTTACTAACGCTGCAAAATGATAAGCAACATCTTGTGCAATTGTCGTTGTTGGTGCTCCCGCAAGACTCGGCGCATCATTGATATTAATCACGTCAATATCAAAGGCCGCTAGACTATTGCGCGCTCCCGCACTGTCTTCGACACTAATAACAATGCTCGAGGTTAACCCAACATGATTATTGGCAGGCGTTCCCGTAATTGCGCCGTTAGCGGTATCAAAGGTTGCCCAACTTGGTTTGTTCACAATGCTAAAAGTATGACTGTCACCCACATCAATATCAGCAACACTTGGCGTGAAGCTATAAGTCGCATCTTGATTAACACTAGTCGCAGGTGTGCCACTTAATACTGGCGCATCATTAACATTAGCCACAGTAATAGTAAATCCACCAAGTGACGCCGTTGCGCCAGCGTCATCAGCCACGGTAATGACAATTGATTGGCTCACACCAACATCGCTGTTTGTTGGTGTTCCTGACAATTCACCGGTCGCACTATCAATGCTTAACCATGTCGGTAGATTTGTTGCGCTAAAGCTTAGATTATCGCCAATATCAATATCGTTCGCATTAGGCGTGAAGCTATAACTTGCTCCCTGCGTAGCGCTAGTTACTGGCGTCCCTGAAATGGTTGGCGCGTCATTAACGTTAGTCACTGCAATATTAAAGGCAGCTAGACTATCGCTGGCACCAGCGCCATCGACAACTGTGATAACAATACTATCAACGCTGCCAACATCGCTATTTGTTGGTGTTCCGGTCAACTCACCACTGGTGGTGTTAAAGGTCGCCCAACTTGGTTTGTTGCTAATACTAAAGGTGGCGCTATCGCCTGTATCAATGTCTGTTAGGGTTGGCATAAAGCTATATAGCGCGTCTTGAGCAACGGTTAACGTAGGAGCGCCGCTTAATACTGGCGCGTCATTTTCGTTAATCACATCGATACTAAATGGCGCTAACTGCGCAGTTGCGTTCGCTGCGTCACTAACGGTGATAACAATATTGTTATAACTGCCGACATCATCATTAGTTGGCGTACCTGAGAGTAGCCCTGCTGCGCTATTAAAGCTTGCCCATGCTGGTAAATTAGCAACACTAAAGGTTTTACTGTCACCGACATCAATGTCAATCACCGACGGGGCAAAGCTATAAGTTGTATCTTGAGCAACACTGATTGCAGGCGTGCCAGAAATCGTTGGCGCGTCGTTAACATTAGTGACTTCAATGCTAAAGGTAGCTAAGGACGCGGTAGCATTGGCGTTATCCTGCACAGTAATAGTGATGTTTGCATAGGTGTTTACATCACCGTTGTCTGGCGTGCCAGTTAGCTCACCTGTCGCGGTATTAAAACTGGCCCAACTAGGTTTATTGGTCACGCTAAAGCTTTGAGTGTCACCCACATCGATATCAATAACACTTGGCGTAAATAAATAGCTCTCATCTTGCGCGATACTAGCCGTTGGCGCACCACTAATTGTCGGCGCATCATTGACATTGTTAACCGTTAAATCAAATGCCGTTAATGAATCACTGGCGCCTAATGCGTCAGTTACCGTAATCACGATGCCAACTGTCGTCCCGACATGGCTATTGTTTGGCGTACCGCTAAGTTCACCTGTCGTTGTATCGAAACTAGTCCAAACTGGCTCGTTAGTAATGCTGAATGTTTTGGTATCACCGACATCGGCATCGGTAGCTGCTGGCGTAAAGCTATACGCGCTATCTTCACTGACACTAGTATTTGGCGAACCACTAATGACCGGAGCATCATTAGTATTTGCCACCACAATATCAAAACTTGCCAAGGATACATTTAAACCATCGGCATCAGTCACGGTAATGACGATGTTGCTCTGAGTCCCTAAATCACTATTGGATGGGATCCCCGTTAAGTGGCCATTACTGCTATCAAAGTTCGCCCAACTCGGCAAGCCGCTAATGCTAAAGACGAGCGTATCACCAGCGTCTACGTCACTTGATGTTGGTGTAAAGCTATAAACACTATCTTCAAGCGCCGACGTTGATGGCGTGCCAGAAATAGTCGGCGCTTCATTGACATCGATTAAATTGATGGTCACTATCGCGTTATCGCTTAGGCCATCGCCATCGGTTGCGCTAATTTCAAGATCAAAGCTAGCGGTTTGCTCATAGTTCAATGCAGCAATGGCATTAACACGGATCTCCCCTGAGTTATTAACCGCAAAGGCATTATCCGTATTACCAGAGACAATAACGTAAGTTAATGAACCTGAATCGATATCTGTCGCCGTGTGCGTCGCCACCAAGGTATTATCGGCAGTTTTTTCCGCCACACTAAAACTGGTGTTTGTAAAATCTGGCGCTTGATTGACGTTATTTACCGTAATACTTACCGTCGTACTCGCAGATAAACTGCCGTCAGTCACAGACACCACTATATTACTTGTCACGCCGTCATCATGCACTGTTGGCGTACCGCTGATTTCACCAGTCGCGGTATTAATTGATGCCCAGCCAGGAAGGTTACTGGCGCTAAAGATCAGCGTATTGTTGTCATTATCGATATCATCAAAGATTGGCGTCCAGCTGTAAGCAACAAGCTCAGTTGCTAATGCTGGCGTACCAGAGATTGTTGGCGCGTCATTGACCGGTGTAACACTTATACTTACGCCTTGTGATTCACGGGTACCATCGGCGTCGACAGTAATATTCGCAGTAAAATCACCATTAGCATTTGCCACAGGCAACAGAGTCAACAATTTGTCATTACCCACCGTCACTGTCGACGTTGCTATAGGCTGCAAAATGTTAGCCTGCGAATAACTAATTTCTACATCAACTGATGGATTTCCGAGAAAATCAAAGTCAGTTAGCGTTAATTCATAACCTGGGGAATCTTCGCTCAGTACAATACTATTTGCAGAAAGCGTGGGAAAATCTAGCACTGCTGGAATAACAATATTAAAACGCTTTGATGCAGTCAGGCCATGCTGATCTACCACAATTACTGTCACGTCAATACTACCAAACTTATTGGTAACGCCAGTTAGCGTCACTTGATAAGTCGTGCCATCATATTGCGCAAAAGTCAGCTCAGAACTTGGCGTTACCGTCGCTGTAGCGATATTACTATCTGAACTAATCGCTGAAATGGTTAGCTTATCTTGATCGGCATCTTCAACCGTAAAGTCTAAGGTATAGCTGGAAAACCCTTCCGTTTGATTTTGATCCACCAAGGCCGCACCGTTAAGCACAGGTGCCACGTTTGTATTGGTGACTGTGACCGTTATACTCTCGGTGGCCTGATTGTTATCATCATCGGTCGCTGTCAATGTTACATCATAAGTATTGTTGGTATCGTTATCCGTTGGATTTTCAAAGTCTTTCGCTGCCAAGTTTAATTGCCCTGTGGCGCTATCGACATTAAACAAACCTGAATCATCACCGCTAATGGCGTAACTCACACTGCCGATTGGCGTGCCGCTAATGCTGGCAACAGGTGAAGTAAATACGCGATCTTCAGCAACGTCTGTTGATACAATATCTGCAATCGTAAAGCTCGTCACTTCCACTACGTCGTTAATGGCTATGGTAATAACAGCCGTGTCGGTTAACGCACCATCACTGACCTCAACGGTTAACGCAAAGCTTGCTTTCGCTTCAAAGTTTAATTGCGCACTATCATTAACGGCGATTTGACCACCATTATCGATTTTAAAGGCATTGCCTGTATTGCCGTTAAGGATACTATAGGTAAAGCTACTGCCAACATCGGGATCTACAGCGTTTAACGCCGTCCCAACATTGGTATTATTCGCACTATTTTCATCAATTGAGAAGCTTGCGTTAGCCAATACTGGTGCTTGATTAACATTAACAACTTCAATATTAAAGCTCGCTAAACTTACCGCTGGTGAATTCCCATCGGTGACGGAAATGACAATATTACTATCGGTGCCAACATTCGCATTAACTGGTGTTCCTGTTAACTGACCCGTACTGGTATTAAAACTCGCCCAGCTAGGCGCACCAGTTATCGAGAAAGTTAAGGTATCACCAACATCGATATCATCTGCCGTTGGAATAAAATTGTAGATCTGATTTTCTAATACCGAAGTTGCTGGCGTGCCGCCAATGCTTGGCGCATCATTAACATCTGCAACCGCAATGGTAAAGGCTGTAAGCGAACTACTAGCGCTTTGACTATCGGTTACCGATATCACAATATTGGCATAAGCACCAACATCACTATTACTCGGTGTGCCCGTTAGCGCACCATTACTACTATCGAAACTCGCCCAGCTTGGCTTATTGGTAATGCTAAAGGTATGTGAATCGAGTGCATCGTCATCACTTAATCCCGGTACGAAACTATAAGCAGCACCCTGATTTACTGATGTTGTAGGACTGCCCGAAATCACAGGCGAATCGTTGGTATTTGTCACTTCAATATTAAAGGTTGTGAGACTCGCCGTGGCGCCAGCGGCATCTTCCACGCTAATCACAATATTACTTGTGGTGCCAACATGGCTATTATCTGGCGTCCCCGTTAATGCGCCGGTGGTGGTGCTAAAGGCCGCCCAAGTCGGCTTATTAATAATACTAAAGGTTTTGGTGTCACCACTATCGATATCGTTTGCCGTAGGCGTGAAGCTATAAGCTGCATCTTCCGCCACCGTGGTTGCTGGCGTACCAGAAATAGTTGGCGCATCATTAACATTGGTTACTTCGATGCTAAAGGCTGATAACGCATCTGAAGCATTAGCACCATCGGTTACGGTAATAATAATATTGGCATAACTTCCAACATCGCTATTTGATGGCGTCCCCGCCAAAGTGCCCGTTGTATTATCAAAACTCGCCCAGCTCGGTTTGTTCGTAATGCTAAAGGCTTTGCTATCACCGCTATCGGCATCTGTTACGACAGATGTAAAGCTATAGGCAGCGTCCTGTGCAACTGTCGTCGCCGGCGTGCCGGATATCACAGGCGCATCATTGACGTTATTCACCGTGATATTAAAAGCAGCTAAATCATCACTAACATTAGCGGCGTCTTTTACGCTAATCACGATACCCGTAGTCATGCCAACATCACCGTTAGCTGGCGTACCAGTCAGCGCACCCGTTGCCGTATCAAAACTTGCCCATGTTGGCTTATTAGTAATCGTAAATGTCTTAGTATCACCGCTATCAACATCACTCACGGTCGGTGTAAAACTATAAGCAACACCTTGATTAACGCTAGTTGCTGGCGAGCCAGAGATCACTGGCGCATCGTTGGTATTAGTGACATTAATGGTAAAGGCGGCTAAATCATCGGTTGCGCCGCTGCTATCTTCAACCGTCATCACCATTGATGGCGTTGTCCCTAAATCATCATTGGTCGGTGTACCTATTAGCGCACCAGTTGCTGCATTAAGGGTTAGCCAACTCGGTTTATTAGTCAGGCTAAAGGTGTGTGTATCCCCAACATCAATGTCGGTCAATGATGGCGTAAATGAATAATTCGCATCTTCGGCAATAGTCGCCGCTGGTGAACCTGAAATGACTGGTGCGTCATTCACGTTGGTGACACTTAAACTAAACGCCGTTAATGATGCTGTCTCTCCGGCATTATCGGTAACACTAATAACAATATTGGATGTTGTTCCTACATCGCCATTGGCTGGTGTACCCGATAGCACACCAGTTGCAGTATCAAAACTAGCCCATGTTGGTTGACAATAGCGACAGAATAACCGTCACCATTATCGATATCATCAATCGTTGGCGCAAAACTATAGGCTTGCCCTTGCGCTATTGTCGTAGCTGGTGCACCTGTGATTGTTGGCGCATCATTGGTATTAACAACTTCGATGCTAAACGGAAGCAAAACAGATGACAAACCACCGTCATCGGCCACCGAAATACTAATAGCAGCATAAGTAGCAACGTGATCATTTGTTGGCACACCTGATAATTTCCCCGTCGCATTATCAAAGCTCGCCCACACAGGTTTATTAGTGATGCTAAAAGTGTGATTATCATTTGGATCAATATCGGCTACATTTGGCGTGAATTGATAAGTCGCATCTTCATTGACCGTCGACGACGGATTACCACTAATGGTTGGCGCATCATTAACATTAGCCACAGTAATGTTAAAGGCAGTTAACGAATCGCTACCGCCAGCCCCATCATTAACACTAATGACAATATTAGAAGCCGTGCCCAAATGACTCGGCCCGGGTGTACCACTTAGCGTACCATCACTGGTATCAAAGCTCGCCCAACTAGGCTTATTTATAATAGAAAACGTGTGACTATCACTCGCGTCACTGTCTGTTAGCGTCGGCGTAAAACTGTACGCAATTAACTCATTAACAGATATTGCCGGTGAGCCCGACAAAACAGGCGCGTCATTGACATTAATAACGTCAATGGCAAATGGGCCAATGGCGTCTGTTGCCCCAGCGGCATCGGCAACTGTGATAGTAATATTTGGGTAACTTGCCACATGGCTATTGTCAGGCGTACCAGAAAGCTGTCCTGATACTGTGCTAAAACTCGCCCAAATTGGCTTGTTCGTAATACTAAAGACTTTGGTATCGCCACTGTCGACATCAACCACAGCGGGTATAAACAAGTAAACGCTATCTTCATTAACACTCAAATCTGGCGTACCCGTTATCACTGGCGCGTCATTGGTGTTTACTACTTCAATCGAAAAAGCCGTCAAACTGCCGGTTGCCCCTTCACCATCAGTCACTGAAATAATAATATTATTAGCGATACCAATATCACTGTTCGTAGGAGTTCCCGATAGTTGGCCTGTTACAGTATTAAAAGTAGCCCAATTCGGTTTACCAACAACCCCAAAGACTTTTGAATCACCGATATCGCTATCTGTCACACTTGGCACGAATAAATATGGACTATCTTCGAAAACACTCGTATCCGGCGCTCCTGAAATTTTCGGTGCATTATTAACATTAACAACATCGAAAGTAATAGTATTTGCAGATTGCGAAGAGGCGTCACCATTGTTAACGGTAAAACTAAACGCTGCATAACCATCACCTGAAGCATCTAAATCGGGCGCATATACTAAGTTAGCTATATCGGCTTCATCAATAACTTGGTTAACAGACACATCAGTGCCATTGAGTTTAAAGCTGCCTAATGCCGGCAGAGCCGTGAGCGTTATTGATTGCAGACTATTTGTTTCAAGTAAATCATTAAAGCCAAAATCACTAGATTGCAACGTTACACTGCTATTTTCATTAAGGGTCAAGGTTTTATCTGCGGCAGTGGGATAATGATCGGCAAAGGCCAATGCTAAATAACCACTAGGGATATTTGTGACGCTAAACTCGCGAGTAAATGAATAACCAAGCTCGACAGACCCTGTATTAAAATTTCCGTTAGCATCCCATAATAATACTCTGCGGCGTCCATTTCGGTTTGGGGTATTGGTAAAATTCAAATGAACAGTACCAGTAAAATTAGTATTGACGACCTTCCACTCTCGAATAACCCGCTTATAATACTTAGTAGTGTCTAAATCGCCTGTTTTATTTCCAGAACGACCCGCACCGTCCGAGCCAAACACCAGAAAAGAGTTGTTAGAGATAGTGTCTTGATGGTCAGCGTTTGTAGAACTAAAATCATCATCCGTCGAAATGATAAGTGAACGGCTTGAGCCAATATCTTGAGATTTAGAGATCCGCTGATCTAACCCAGATGCGTTATCTTTCCCTATGCCGGTAATATGATTCCAATATGACTGATCATCCCACAATACGTCATCATTAGAGCTGACGTAGGACCCAAATGTACTATCAAGAGTAATGCCATGTTTGAGGGCTAAATAAGAATCAATCCTCTTCTTTTGAGCTGTTGTCAATGCCTCGTCAATAAACATAACTTCAAGAATGTTACCCTCAAACATCCGAGCTTGACTCACAAAATTATTATTCTTAGATTGCCGTCCAATAGACACCGGACCTTTAGACGAACCACCATAAACATTTGATGTATTTACTTCGCCAGTTGAAAACTGGCTTAAGGACACGCTACCAGTAGCAACCTCAATGGCGTTGAGTGACAGGCTTATACTATCGTTAAAAATAACGCTCGATGACATTAATGTTGGAGTGCTTTCATTTATAAGACTATCAAGTTCTTTATTAAGCAGCCGCCCACCTTTATTTGTACTGACATAAGTTTTAAAATGACTCCGTTCAGCTGCTAGACCAGCACCGTTACCGGCTACATTACCAAAGTCGAATATCGATCGTGTTGATCCGGAACTGCTCTTTGCGATCGCTACCGCATAAATCGAATAGCCATTATTCGTTGAATACAAACGATTACTGCCAAGATGTAGGCCCATCGAGTATTTTTGATTTGTCGTTTCACTGCCAAATGTACCATCAAAGTTAATGGCCTTATGAAAATTACCGGTATTTTTTTTAAACTTAGGTTGCCTGGTAGACGCAACACCACCGTGAAAGCTATTCTCTTTCGCATGATTGTTATGACCTGAGCTATCTAACCAATGATAAACTTGATTATCATTAGCTGGCGCTGTAACACCATCAAATTTATAAACGCCGCTTTCTGAGTTTAGCCACATCTTAAGGTTCGATTCACAGCTCTCAATTGCAAGTCGTAATGCAGCGTTATTGTGAAATGATAACGGTGTAATGCGCACCGCAGTCCAATCTGCATCACGATTATCCGTTACGTGAGAAACTATTGAGTGTTGATCATCGTTTCCTTCAAAAGAACCTAAGTCAACCCATGTTGCACTTTGCGCCCAGGTTGTATTGCTCACCACATTTGCAGCATCATTAGCAACAAAACTACCTGTAAATGCTGTTTTTGTTGCTTCAATTTTGTACGAAGTTACCCAGCTATCACTGTCACTACGTCCCTTGGTTTTTATGCCTGAAATACGCTTTGGCCCGTCAAATACGAACCCATACCAACCAGCCGTATCACTACCTTCTCGTATCCATGCGCGGCTAGAATCTAACCAGCCGCTTGCATTATCATTGGTAAAGTCCCCGCCAGCCACAGACGTCATAAAACTATTGCCATAATCTGTATTGGCAGACAATTGTGTACACTGTGCTGATGTTGAATAAATATCGTGACTAGAATTTGCACTGGCTTGTGCACTAAACAAACTAAACGGAGAAATGATTGCAACGCACAATGCGCTCACAAGAAAACGATTTGATTGGCGGTGAATTGAATAATTCGGCGACTTCAACACACTAAACATCGACTACATCCTTGATTTAAAATTGATAAACTATCCCTAGGCTCTCCTCGCATACTAATGCTAAATAATCATTAAGTACACTTTTTAAACGATAAATACTCATTATAATGAATATTATCACCACGTAATTGCAAAAATTAAATACTTTAGTGCTAATTTAATACTACTAACCCGATTTGTATAACAGCGCTTTCTACGTCATTAACTCAACAAGGCAGAAGAAGGTTTTACCAATTTCGATATTTAAATGTTCTTTTGTTTTTATGAAGGATTAATACCAATTCCGTTAAGTATGTGGTCTTTTTGTGCGCAGAAAAATAAATTAGTACTAGCCGTTCGATTGACTAATAGCTTGCTATTGCAAGCAACGAAGCAATAGTTGCCTTTGATCAGCATAAGTGGTCAGATAATTATCGGAATTGGTATAATGAATAAACAGCTAGAACTCATCACAAATGTCACTGAATCGGATCGACATGCCATAGTGATGCCCTACTCCTTTGATGTGAAGTCCGTCGAACAAGGTTCGATGCAACGAGCATCAAGGGCGATGTTTGTCTGTTGCACATAGTGCATCGCAACAAAC
>CAJXRU010000005.1 GCA_913060565.1 uncultured Gammaproteobacteria bacterium
CAGCGTCAGATGTGTATAAGAGACAGATCGTTAGGTAACCCAAGGTTAGTGAATCGCTCACCATCACTGGCGTACTGCGCTGCGACACAGTCAAGGTTATTGAGCATTTCATGCATTAGCGGCGCGGCTTTGCTGAGGTACCCATTCATTGATTTTTCAGACATTCGCGCATTCGCCAGCAATATCGGGGTTTTAGCCTGAGCAAGTTGATGAATTAAATTAGGCCAAAGCTCGGTTTCCATCACTATTGCAGCTTGCGGAGTTATTTGCTTTAAAAAACGCGCAACACTACCCGGTAGATCAATGGGCAAATAGCAATGCTCAACACTGGCACCAAAGAGTTTTTTTACCATCGCACTGCCAGTGGGTGTACTGGTTGTTACTAAAACTTGGTGTGAAGGATAATCACTAACAATTTGCTTGATTAATGGGGCTGCAGCAATGGTTTCTCCTACTGAAACACTATGAATAAAAATGACTGGTTTAGTGATGCCTAAACGTTTAAATCCAAACCGTTCAGCAACTCGGCCACGATAGTCTTCACTCTTAAAGGCGCGGTATAGTAAATATATCAGTACAAACGGAGTGGCTAAATACATAAAAACATTGTAGAAAAAGCGATTCATTGTTTTGCACTGACTCCGATAACAGGTTACATTGGCGAGGTGTTTAACGGCATTCTACGTTGTTTTAAGTGAAATCAAAATAACGGGCTTCAAACAAACAATAAGATAGTGAAAAGCTACGTATGAAAACAAAAGATAAAATCATCCAAGGCAGCATCGAATTATTTAACCAGCAGGGTGAGCGCAATGTGACGACGAATCACATTGCTGAATATGTTGGGATAAGCCCTGGTAATCTCTATTATCATTACCGCAATAAAGACGACATCATCCGTTCTATATACAAACTCTATGAAAAGAACCTAGATCAAATGTTCCAACCTCAAGACTCAAGTAGTCAGGGAATGGATGAGATGATGTATTACTTAGAACGTGTTTTTTATTCGATGTGGCAATTTCGATTCTTTTACGCCAATTTACCTGACATTTTGGCGCGAGATCCTCAGCTACATGAACGATATCTTGTAGCTCAAAAATCACTTTACCAACGAATTGTTAGTACGTTAAAACAAGTGCGTAGTCAGGGGTTTATAACGCTAGATGATGCAATGATTGATGATTTAGCACATACATTAAAGCTCGTTGTAGCATTTTGGATTAGTTATCAACACACCCAAAGCTTAGGGGAAATTACCCAAGCAACAATTTCTCAGGGTGTTATTAAAGTATTTAATGTCGTCAAGGGATATTTAACGCCGTCAGGCCTGAGTAATATTCAAGAAATTGAGAGTAAATATCTAATGATGATGAAAACTAATGCAATAGATATTGATAAGACATTAGTTTAACTAATGTCTTAGGTAACTCCATTAGGTTTTTAATATTTAAAACAGTGTATTAAATACGTAATGATATCTTTACCATGAAATATTCTAATACTGCTTAAATATCCCACTTCAAAAGCTGATTTACTTTTTTAATCCGATTACACTTAACTCAATTATTTCGTAATGACGTGTCGCTAAGCAGCCTCTTCATTACCCAAATTTAAGTGAGGAGAGAATATGTCTAGCGCATTTAATCAATTTATTACTGAGCAACTAGAGCAAGTAAAAGCAGAAGGTCTTTATAAAGAAGAGCGGTTCTTACTGTCTCCTCAAGAAACTGACATTAGTGTTGCTAAAGGTGATGTTATTAACTTTTGTGCTAATAACTACTTAGGCCTCGCAAATCACCCTCAATTAGTTGAAGCAGCGAAAGCTGGCTTAGATGCCAATGGCTTCGGCATGGCATCTGTACGCTTTATTTGTGGTACTCAAGACATTCACAAACAACTAGAAAGTGATTTAAGTGCATTCTTGGGAATGGAAGACACTATTCTTTATTCTTCATGTTTTGATGCTAACGCTGGCTTATTTGAAACCCTATTAGGCCCAGAAGATGCAATTATCTCTGATGCACTAAATCATGCCTCAATCATTGATGGTGTACGTTTATGTAAAGCAAAACGTTTCCGTTATGCAAACAACGACATGGCGGCACTAGAAGAGCAGCTTATCGCGGCAACTGAAGCAGGCGCACGTTTCAAACTTATTGCAACTGACGGTGTATTCTCAATGGATGGCGTTATCGCTAATCTAAAAGGTGTGTGTGACCTAGCTGATAAATACGGCGCTATGGTGATGGTTGATGACTCTCATGCAGTTGGTTTTGTTGGTGAAGAAGGTCGCGGAACGCATGAATATTGTGAAGTGATGGATCGCGTAGACATTATCACTGGTACCTTAGGTAAAGCATTAGGCGGCGCGTCAGGCGGTTTTACATCGGCTAGCAAAGAAGTTGTTGAATGGTTGCGCCAACGTTCGCGCCCTTACTTGTTCTCAAATTCACTAGCACCAGCAATCGTAACAGCCTCTATCAAAGTATTAGACATGCTTAAAAATGGCCAAGAACTACGTGACCGCGTTAAGAGCAATGCTGAATACTTCCGCACACAAATGGGCGCTGCTGGTTTCACCATGGCTGGTGCCGATCACGCCATTGTTCCTGTGATGTTAGGTGATGCAAAACTAGCGTCGACTATGTCTGACAAGCTGCTTGAAAAAGGCATTTACGTTATCGGTTTCTCTTTCCCTGTTGTGCCAAAAGGCCAAGCGCGTATTCGTACGCAAATGTCAGCGGCACATACTAAAGAGCAATTAGATCGCGCTATTGCTGCCTTTATCGAAGTTGGTAAAGAACTAGAGGTTATCTAAGCATGAAAGCCTTAAGTAAATTAAAAGCCGAAAAAGGCATTTGGATGGTTGATGCGCCTACCCCGAAAATGGGCCATAACGATCTATTAATCAAAATTAAGAAAACCGCCATTTGTGGCACCGATATGCACATCTATGGTTGGGATGAGTGGGCACAGCGCACTATTCCTGTACCTATGGTGGTTGGTCACGAATACGTAGGTGAAGTTGTTGGTATCGGCCAAGAAGTGAAAGGTTTTGAGCTTGGCGATCGTGTTTCTGGCGAAGGCCACATCACCTGTGGCCATTGTCGTAACTGTCGCGGTGGTCGCACACACTTGTGTCGTAACACAACGGGTGTTGGTGTTGATCGTGAAGGTTCATTTGCTGAATTCTTAGTAATTCCAGCATTTAACGCCTTTAAGTTACCAGATGATATTTCTGATGAATTAGCCGCGGTATTCGACCCTTTCGGTAACGCTGTTCACACGGCCTTGTCATTTGATTTAGTCGGTGAAGACGTATTAATTACCGGTGCTGGTCCTATCGGCATTATGGCCGTTGCTATCTGTAAGCATGTTGGTGCGCGTAATGTTGTTATTACTGATGTAAACCCATACCGCTTAGAACTTGCTAAGAAAATGGGTGCAACACGTGCTGTAAACGTTGCTAATGAAAAACTTGAAGATGTTATGAGCGAATTGGGCATGACTGAAGGTTTTGACGTTGGTATGGAGATGTCAGGTGTTCCGATGGCGTTTCAGGGTATGCTAGAAGCCATGAATCACGGCGGTCGTATTGCCATGTTAGGTATTCCACCATCAGACATGTCAATTGATTGGGACAAAGTGATTTTCAAAGGCCTAGTAATCAAAGGCATCTACGGCCGTGAGATGTTTGAAACTTGGTACAAGATGGCAAGTTTAATTCAATCAGGTTTAGATATCTCGCCAATTATTACTCACCATTTCCCTATCGATGAATTTCAGAAGGGCTTTGACGCGATGGAATCTGGCCAATCAGGTAAGGTTATTCTGCACTGGGATTAACTTTTGGTTGATTAGTGATGGATAATGGAAAGCCCAACGATGTTGGGCTTTTTTGCGAGTAAAATATTAAAAGTGACTATATACGCGCTGCTGAGTAGCCGTTTTTAAAGCCTTGAATAAAGCATTCAATTCCTTCTGGAATATTGTGAATATCGGCATTGGGGATGATTGAAAATACTAATAAACCAGCTGAAAAAACAATCGTTTGCTTAGGGTTACTTTTCTTGTTGGATACAAAGACTGCGATTGCTAAAGTGGCTAAAATGAGAATTTTAATAGTTAGCATAAATTTCCTTATTAATTGTCTATTGAGTTCTTTTTAAATTAGCACGTTATTACAGGCTAATCATTAATTCTCAAACTGATATTCCCTAATCAACGCTAAGAAGTCATCGCCAAATTTCTCTAATTTACGCTCACCAACACCGTTTACGCGTAACAATTCGTAAGGTGTTTGAGGTTGCTGCTCGGCCATTTCTGCAAGACTAGCATCGTTAAAGACGACATAAGGTGGTACACCTTGAGCGTCGGCGATGGTTTTACGTAGGGTGCGCAGTTTAGCGAATAACACCTCGTCATAATCGTAATCATCTTTGCGACTACGGCCTTTGGCACTGTTTGAGCTCTTGCTAATGGCTTGTAGACGCGGCACCGCAAGTTCTATGACTTTTTCGCCTTTTAGCGCACTACGGGCTTCTGGGTTTAATACCAAAATTGAACTGCGGGTGATGTCTTGGCGTAAATATCCTAAGTGAATAAGCTGGCGGAAGATACTGAGCCAATATTCTGCGCTGTGTTCAACACCGATACCGTAAGTGGTTAACTTGTCGTGGCCGTACTCTAAAACTCGTTGATTCTTAGAGCCGCGTAGTACATCGATGACATAGGCGACCCCAAAGTTTTGTTGCACGCGATACACACAAGATAGTGCTTTTTGTGCCACGACTGTGCCATCAAAATGCTGTGGTGGATCTAAGCAGATATCGCAGTTGCCACATTTACTTGAGCCGTATTCGCCAAAATAATGGAGTAATACTTGTCGGCGACAGGTTTGTGCTTCTGCAAAAGCCGCCATCGCATTAAGTTTTTGATGTTCAACTTGTTGTTGTGCTGGATTATTACCTTGCTCAATCAAAAAGCGTACACGACCGGTATCACTTGGGTCATAAAGCATTACGGCTTCTGCCGCCATACCATCACGACCAGCACGGCCGGTTTCTTGATAATACGACTCAATATTCTTGGGAATATTGTAATGGATAACAAACCGTACATCAGGCTTGTCGATACCCATGCCAAAGGCCACCGTTGCCACCACAATATCGGTATCACCGCGAATAAAGCTCTCTTGCACACTCATGCGCTCGCTGTGTTCCATGCCGCCGTGATAACCCAGCACACTAAAGTTTTGCTGTTGAAGTTTAAACGCCGTTTCTTCAACTTGTTTTCGTGTGGTGCAATAGATAATGCCTGAGTTATTATCTTGGGTTTTCAGGTATTGCAGTAGCTGAGTAAACGGCTTGAATTTTTCATACAGGGTGTAGCGAATATTAGGGCGATCAAAGCTTGCTTGATGATAAAACGGGTCGTTTAAATTAAGGCGCGACGAGATTTCTTGGCGTGTTGCATCATCGGCAGTCGCCGTTAACGCCATAATAGGTGGTGTAGGCAATACTGATTTTATTTGTCCGAGACTGGCATATTCAGGTCTAAAATCATGTCCCCATTGTGAGATACAATGAGCTTCATCAATAGCAATCAAAGAAATATGCAATTGTTGAATGCGTTCTAAAAAGTTAGGCTGCAAAATTCGTTCTGGGGCGACATAAATTAGTTTTATCTCACCATATTGCATTGCGTTTAACACCTGCATGCTTTCTTCGCGTGTTTGACTCGAATTTAAGTACGCAGCAGCAACACCGTTGGCTTGTAGGGTATCAACTTGGTCTTTCATTAATGAAATGAGTGGTGATACGACAATAGTGAGTCCAGACATTAGTAGTGCTGGGATCTGGAAACAAAGTGATTTACCGCCGCCAGTAGGCATGATCACCAAAGAATCACGATGACTCAATGCCTGTTCAATAATATCTAATTGTCCCGTGCGAAATTCACTATAACCAAATACTTGGCTCAGGACTTGTTGGGGAGTAGGGGGCTGCTGCACGTTATCTCTTTATTTATTGCTGAGGTATTAACCAGAGACTGTAGTGTAATCGAGTATCGATGGCTTGTCTTATTAAAATGCTTGTTTAAATTGATTGTATTACTTATTCTGTGGGCTGGTTAATCAAAGAGAAAACATCATGGGGACACAACTAAGCGCTCAAACATTCAGGAAGATGCTTAAGGATATTTTTGAGCTACAGATGCCATTTCATCAATTAATTGGTCTTGAAATTCCGTGCTATGAAAATAACAAAATCGAATTAAAGATCGCAATGAAGCCTGAATTAGTTGGAAATATCATGCATGGCATTTTGCACGGCGGTGTCACGGCGAGCTTGTTGGATGTGGCTGGAGGCATGATTGTGTTTTCAGATGTACTTGAAAACATGGAAGACTTAAGCGAAGAAGCAGTTACTAAGCGCTTACAAAACTTAGGCACTATCGATTTACGTATTGATTATTTACGTCCGGGTCGCGGTAAAGAATTCACCGCTACAGCAACTGTGATTAGAACAGGTAATAAAGTTGCTGTTGCACGCATGGAATTACATAATGAGCAAGGCGATCACATCGCATTTGGCACAGGCACCTATATGGTTGGATAATTCAACTATACTTAATATTTTATGGTGCGAGCTCCTTCATGTATTCCAAAATATTTAAGTATATTGTTATTTTATTTTGCTTTAATTGTGGCTCGTTATTAGCAAAACCTATCACCGTTGTTACGGAATATTTGCCTCCTTTCCAAATAAAAAAAGAAGACGGTTCTCTCGGCGGCTACTCCACTGCGGTGGTTAATCGTTTATTTGAATTAACAAATTTGCGTTCAAAAGTATTCGTGTTGCCATGGGCACGGGCTTTTTTGATGGCTAAGAAAGAGCCTAATATTTTGATTTATTCGATGATCAGAACAAAAGAACGTGAATCTCAATTTCAGTGGGTAGGTAACCTACAAACTCAACATTTCCATTTGTGGGGCCTAAAGAAAAACTTTAACCAACCACTAGCATCACTTGACGAGGCTAAGAAGTATCGCATTTCAACCTCCAAAGGTTATAGCTCTGCCTATTTTTTGAAAGAGAATGGTTTTACTAATGTTTTGTTGACCGCTAGAGACACGCAAAATGTAGGCATGTTGTACAAAGAACGCGTGGATATTATTTCTGGACCTGCATTGCTACTAAAATATATGGTCTCTGAACTTGGATATGACCCAAGTCAGTTGCAACGATTACATGAAGTTAAAGCACTCAATAAGGATATGTCGATTGCTTTTAGTAAAGACACAGATCCTAAATTGGTAAGACGCTTTAAAGTGGCGTTTAACTATTTAGAAAAAACTGGCGAATTAGCAAAAATAAAACGCCAGTGGGGAATTACAAAGTATTAGAGTTTGTTACTCACCAATATCTTGCTTAGATTGGATAAATGAAGATACTAACGCTGCTAACCCTTGCCCGACATCACTGACTCCCGCTTCAATTCCTGACGGATGCTGACATGGCGCGCCTTCTGCAAGGTGTAAATAACAAGATTGTGGTAACTGAGCAATCGCGTGGACATAAAATTGCGCATCAGTCATCTCAACACCAACATTTGTATAGGCACTTGCCGGCATGAAAGAAATTGCGTCAACGTCTAGCTCAATGCCAACAGGCGCATTACTGTCATTAAGGTAACAGCATGCATCGTTAATTGCTTGCTCAAATGACACCTCACGTCTGACATATATCTGCTGATAACTGACATAAGGAAAGTGATGCTTGTTGAGGCTACTAATATTGGCAGCTGAATTTTTTAATTCATGCATTCCCAACGAGAAGTAATGGCTCAGCAGGCTTTCATTTGCAGCATAGCTAAAACCGTTTCCGCTATGACGCCCTTCAATACTTCTAAAGTCCGTGTGTGGATCTAGATTAACAGCAGCCATTGGTTGTTCTTTCGCTTGGCTCATCCCTTTGAGAATGCCATAGGCATTGTTATGACCGCCTCCGATAACGATTGGGATTAGGTTCAGCTTCGCAATAGCTTGGATTACTGCGCTCACTCGTTCATCTAACTGACTCACAAGTTCACGAATAGTGTTTAGTCCGCTTGCTGTTGTTAGATCTAAATCATCGCTTAATTTTTGTAGATCATCAGTAATAACATGGCCTAATAAGCCAATCTCATTGCTACGAATAAAATTGTTCTGCTGTAGATTTAAAAAGCGTGATAAGAATGCTTGCCAACCTTGTGTGCTGCCGCCTCGTCCTAAATTTGCACGCGGGCCAATATCTTCAGGAATACCTAATAAAATGAATTTGGCGCCTTGGTTCTTGAAAGTCGCTAATACTTGTTCAAGGTTATTTGAATCAGGAAAAAGTAGCTGTTGGCCAATTTTTATCTCATGTAGACGCTCACTAATAAGTGGTGCGACTGAGCTGGCGGTCGAGAATTGAATTTGTGTCATAGTAGGCGTTATTTGTGAAACTAAATTGAACGCTTTATAACACAAACTAATGTGTTACAAAGCGATAAAGATGGGTAATTATTCGATATCTAATGGATCTGGCGACAAGATAATGCCAGTTGAATCGGCATAAACATGATCTTCAGGCAAAAAAGTAACACCGCCAAAATTGACGGGCATGTCTGTTTCACCATCTTGACTATCATTGGCTAATACTGGAATAGAGGCCAATGCTTGAATGCCAAGATCTAGTTCGTCAATTAAATCTACTTCGCGAATACAGCCATAAACAATGATTCCTTCCCAGCCGTTGTCTAATGCAAGCTCGGCAAGTTCAAAATCGACCAGCGCTCTGCGTAGCGAGCCGCCGCCATCAATGACTAATACTTTGCCTGCACCACTTTGGGTCAACGCTTCGCGAATAAGGCCATAGGCTTCGTGGCATTTGATAGTAACAACTTCACCACCAAATGAATTACGACCACCAAAATTGGCAAACATAGGCTCTACTACATCGACGCTGTCTAAGTACATGTCGCATAATTCAGAAGTATTGTATTGCATGGTCAGATCCCATTATCTAAGAGTTACTTAGATAGTAGCTCATGACACTATCAATGCCAAGATGCGACTGTTGCCAACTTAATTGATATCAAGTTCTTTCAATTTACGCGTAAGGGTATTTCGTCCCCATCCCAACTTCTTAGCGGCAAGCTGTTTATGCCCGGCGCTGCTCGTTAATGCACAATCAATGACAGTGCGTTCAAACTCAGGCATGGCTTGATTAAGTATCGCTTCATCACCATTGTTAAGCTGTTCCATACACCAAGCCCGTAGTGCTTGTTGCCAGTCACTGTGTTGGGTGAGTTGTGTCTTAGCTTGCGATAATTCAGGCGGTAAATCATTAATCAGAATTTCTTGTCCTGATGCCATTACCGTTAGCCAGCGACATGTATTTTCTAATTGCCTTACATTACCTGGCCATTCAAGTGTAGTTATATATGTTTGCGCTTCTTTACTCATCTTCTTCGCTTCTACCTTTAATTCTTTGGCGGCGAGGCTTAGAAAATGATTAGCAAGCGTTGGAATGTCTTCTCGGCGTTCATTAAGGCTTGGAATATGAATTCTTATAACATTGAGACGATGGAATAAGTCTTCCCTAAATTCACCATCGGTGACGAGTTTTTCTAAATTTTGATGAGTGGCTGCAATAATTCTTACATCAACAGAGACAGGCTGGTGGCCACCAACGCGATAAAACTGACCATCTGCTAAAACACGCAGTAGGCGAGTTTGAACATCTAATGGCATATCGCCAATTTCATCTAGAAATAACGTGCCGCCATTGGCTTGCTCAAATCGTCCTTCACGTACAGTGTTAGCGCCCGTAAAAGCGCCTTTTTCATGACCAAATAACTCTGACTCAATTAAGTCTTTTGGGATAGCAGCCATGTTAAGGGCAATAAAGTTATTATCTTTGCGTGGGCTGTGCTTATGAAGGGCTTTAGCAACAAGTTCTTTACCTGTGCCTGATTGACCATTAATTAAGACACTGATACTTGAAGAAGATAATCGGCCAATAGCACGAAAAACTTCTTGCATGGCCGGCGCTTCGCCAATAATTTCAGGTGCCGGAGTTTGTTTGCTAGCTGATTTTTTTGCACGTTTGGTTTGCTCTAAACTGTGCTCAATAGCGCGATTAATTAATCCAAGCGCGTCATCAATATCAAAGGGTTTAGGTAAATACTCAAATGCACCACTTTGGTACGCGCTAACGGCGCTATCGAGATCTGAATGTGCTGTAATTATGATGACCGGAATGTCAGGGTAGTGTTCTTGAACACGGCCTAGTAATTCCATACCATCGGTATCAGGCATGCGAACATCTGACACTATTACGCTTGGTTGCTCGTGTGAGAGTGCTTCCCATAAGCTTTCTGCTGCGGCGAATGTGGCAACACTAATGTTGGCACTTGATAATGCTTTTTCTAGTACCCAGCGAATAGAGCTATCGTCGTCCAAGACCCATACTTGTTCAGTCATTAGGCTTCCTTAATTACTGGCAATGAAACGGTAAATTCGGTAAATCCGGGACGTGATTTAAAATCGATACGTCCGTTATGTTGTTGTACTAGTGTTTGAGCGATAGATAACCCTAATCCTGTGCCTTGAGCGCGGCCAGTAATCATCGGATAGAACAGCGTGTTATGAAGGTGTGGCGCAATACCTGGGCCGTTATCGATAATCTTAATTTCAATAGCCAACCGATGACGCTTTCCGTTAATAGTCACTTGGCTAGTGACTCGGCTCATAATCGTTAAGTGGCCGCTATCACCCATGGCTTGAATGGCATTTTGAATAATATTAAGTAGTGCTTGTTGAATTTGCTCATCATCAATCGAGATATCAGGAATGCTAGGATCGTAATCCCGTTCAATGTGGATATCTTTGGGTAACTCAATGGAAACGAGTTGGATAATTTTTTCTAAGACTTGATGAATATTGTGTAATTGATGCTGGTGGTGCGTATTGGGGCCTAATAATCGTTCAACGAGGTTATTTAGGCGGTCAGCCTGCTCCATAATCATTTGCGTATATTCTTGATTGCTCTCATCAAGTTGGCGATGGAGTAATTGAGCGGCGCCGCGTAACCCACCGAGGGGATTTTTTATCTCGTGGGCGAGGCCTTTGACTAAGTTTTTAGCTAACTGTTGTTGGGTAAGTTGTTGCATCTCTTGTGAAATGCGTTGTTGTTGATCGACTTGTCTTATTTCTACCAGCAGTAAATGCTGTTGCTCCACCTCAATTGGACTCACACTAAGATCGATTGTGACACTGCGACCATCAACGCAAATGAGTGTTGCTAAGTTATCGGTAAACCCCTGATCGGTTTCGAATACTTGGGAAAATAGCTGAGTATTTGAGCTGAGATGATGGAATAGTGTATTAAGGTGGCTTCCCGCCATTCGCTTACTGCTCAGTTTGAGGAGTTGTTCCGCTGCGGGGTTATTGTGATGTACACAAAGCTGTTGGTCGAGTAGAAAAATACTCGATACCACATTATCAAATATCGATTTATAAATGGTCGACACCCTAGGCTCCAAATTCGTAATCTAACTAACGCACCATTTTGGTGCGAAAGATTGACGATTGCAAACATATTGCTCATTTTTGGGCTATCGAGCTCTATTTATTGAGGCTTTATGCATGTAAACAACCGTTTCACTAGATGTTGCAAGAACTTTGCCACGACGGCCTTGCAGCTGTGCTTTTATTTTGATGATTCCACGATCTAATTCTTTGAGTGTAAAGGTGGTAGTTTGGACCGGAACGCCATAAGGCTTATCATTGATTAATAACTGAATTTTATAGCGGTTATCTGCCGCATGTGTAGTGCCCACCGTCACCGTTAACTCACCGGCATTACTACGGATGGAGTCGCCATTGGTTGGCGATAGTATTGTAATAGTCGCTACTTCTTTCTCTGGAGCCTTTTCTGTGACTATAGGAGTTGGCAGTGGCTGAGTTTTACGAGTATTTATCGGTGGTAAGTTTACTTTTGTAGCACCGGGGAAAGGTTTATCTGAATAGACTACCGTGCCATCCTTATTTACTTTTTTGTAAACAGTAAAAGCGGAAACTTGATTGCTAATGATGACGTAGCAAATTAATAACAATCCAACAAAATATTTCATTACACGCCTTCAATTAAACGAGAGAAATATAATAATGAGCCTTAACTGTGCATAATTCAAATTTCAATAAAAAAGCCTGCAAGGTTGCAGGCTTTTAGGTCTTTAAATTCGTTTAATCAGTGATTAAACGCTGTAGTACATTTCAAACTCAACTGGGCTAACAGCAAGATTTAAACGTTCTACGTCTTTAGATTTTAACTCGATGTAAGCGTCAATCGCTTCTTTAGAGAATACGCCACCTTCAGTTAGGAAGTCGCTGTCTGCTTTTAGTGCATCTAGTGCTTCGCTTAGTGATTCAGCAACGGTTGGAATTTGTGCTGCTTCTTCTGCTGGAAGGTCGTATAAATCTTTATCCATGGCATCACCAGGGTGGATCTTATTTTTGATACCGTCAAGGCCAGCCATCAATAATGCTGCGAATGATAAATATGGATTAGCCGTAGGATCAGGGAAGCGAACTTCGATGCGACGTGCTTTTGGTGACGGCACTACTGGAATACGAATCGATGCACTACGGTTACGTGCAGAGTATGCAAGCATTACTGGCGCTTCGAAACCTGGTACAAGACGCTTGTACGAGTTAGTCGATGCATTAGTGAACGCGTTTAGTGCTTTAGCGTGCTTGATGATACCACCAATGTAGTAAAGCGCCATTTCAGAAAGGCCGCCGTACTTATCGCCTGCAAATAAATTTTGACCATCTTTAGCAAGTGACATGTGACAGTGCATACCACTGCCGTTATCTTGTGCTAGTGGCTTAGGCATGAATGTCGCTGTTTTACCAAATTCGTGTGCAACATTGTGAACAACGTATTTGTAAATTTGAATCTCATCTGCTTTCTCAACGATAGTGTTGAAACGACAAGCAATTTCGTTTTGACCAGCGGTTGCTACTTCATGGTGATGTGCTTCAACCACTAAGCCCATTTGATCCATTAGCATACACATAGCGCTACGGATATCTTGTGAAGAGTCTACTGGTGCTACAGGGAAGTAACCACCTTTAAGACCTGGACGGTGACCTGTGTTGCCTTCTTCGTATTCAGTGTTTGAGTTCCAACATGCTTCTTTGTCATCAATTGAGTATGACGCGCCATTGATGTCATTCTTGTAACGTACATCGTCAAATAGGAAAAATTCAGGTTCAGGGCCAAATAATACGTCGTCAGCGAAACCTGCGCCACGCATATATTCTTCAGCACGTTTAGCTACAGAGCGCGGGTCGCGATCGTAACCTTGCATTGTGTCTGGTTCTAAAATGTCACAACGAATGTTTAATGTAGGAATGTCTGTAAATGGGTCTAAAACAGCAGTAGAAGGATCAGGCATCATGACCATGTCTGAATCGTTAATTGATTTCCAACCAGCGATTGATGAACCATCAAACATTTTTCCGTCTTCGAAAAAGTCTTCGTCAACTTGATGTGATGGGATACTGATGTGCTGCTCTTTACCTTTAGTATCGGTGAAACGTAAATCAATAAATTTTACATCGTTTTCTTTAATTAACTCTAAAACATTTTCAATAGACATCTAGGTGTTTCCTTCTTACATGTTAAACATACAACAATTCAATTACTGCTCTCTTAGCTATAACTATGCCAAGACTTTAAGTTATTGATTAATTGTGTTTAATTGTTTTTTTGTTGTTGATAGTGCGCGATATTTGCACCAATAAGATCCCTTTGGTGCACCAACGTGGTGCGTAAAGGTTGTTTGCACCAAATTGCAACATTTCGATGTGATGTGTGGTAGCTCATAAATTGACTAATAAAATCACCACTAACGCGGTATCAGCTATTAAATAGATAGCTTTTACTGAGACAAGTCTGTAGAATTTGCCGCCTAATTTTTGTACCCGTAAAGTTGTTTTATACGGTTTAGTCATGTGTTGGTCATACAACACAGGTAAATTGTTACGGGTACCCATGATCTTTGAATAACTAAAGCAGATGCTGGTTATTCCTATTTAGGCGAAATAAATGTCAAATAATATTACTGATATCAGCAAGTTGCGTAACGTTGCAATCATTGCTCACGTTGACCACGGTAAAACTACCCTAGTTGACAAATTGTTAGCACAATCTGGTACGGTTGAGTCTCGCGGTGAAGCCGAAGAGCGCGTAATGGATTCAAACGATCTTGAAAAAGAGCGTGGTATTACTATCTTGGCAAAACCAACTGCCATTAACTGGAATGATCATCGTATCAACATCGTAGATACTCCTGGACACGCCGATTTCGGTGGTGAAGTAGAGCGTATCATGTCGATGGTTGATTCTGTATTGCTACTTGTTGACGCTGTTGATGGTCCTATGCCACAAACACGTTTCGTAACGCAAAAAGCATTCGCTCAAGGCCTAAAGCCAATCGTTGTTATCAACAAAATTGACCGTCCTGGTGCTCGTCCTGATTGGGTTATGGATCAAATTTTTGATTTATTCGATAACTTAGGCGCTACTGATGAGCAGTTAGACTTTAAAGTTGTTTATGCATCAGCATTAAACGGTTGGGCAACAAATGATGTTGACGAACCGTCTGATAACATGAACCCATTATTTGATGCGATCCTTGAAGATGTTTCTGCGCCAGACGCAAACTCTGATGGTGATTTCCAAATGCAAATCTCTCAGCTTGATTACAACTCTTATGTTGGTGTAATCGGTGTTGGTCGTATTAAGCGTGGTATCGTTAAGCCTAACCAACAAGTTATGGTTTCTATGGCTGATGGCTCTACTCGTAAGGGTAAAGTTGGTACGGTAATGGGTTACTTAGGCCTTGATCGTAACGAAGTTGATGAAGCGCATGCGGGTAACATCGTTGCTATTACCGGTTTAGGTGAGTTAAAAATCTCTGACACTATCTGTGCCGTTGAAAATGTTGACCCATTACCTCCTCTAAGTGTTGATGAGCCAACAGTAACCATGACTTTCCAAGTAAACAACTCTCCGTTTGCTGGTAAAGAAGGTAAATTTGTAACCTCTCGTAATATTAGCGAACGTTTAGAACAAGAACTTGTTCATAACGTAGCATTACGCGTAGAGCCAGGCGATGATCCTGATAAATTCCGTGTTTCTGGCCGTGGTGAGCTTCACCTAGGCGTATTAATTGAAACTATGCGTCGTGAAGGTTTCGAACTTGCTATTTCTCGTCCTGAAGTAATCATCAAAGAAGTTGATGGCGTGAAAATGGAACCGATGGAAAAAGTAACTGTAGATGTTGAAGAAGAGCATCAAGGTACAGTTATGGAAAAACTAGGTACTCGTAAAGCTGTTATGTGTGACATGCAGTTAGACGGAAAAGGCCGTGTACGTATAGATTTCGATATGCCTTCACGTGGTTTAATCGGTTTCCAAACTGAATTCATGTCAATGACTTCTGGTTCTGGCTTAATCTACCATACGTTTGAAGAGTACGCAGAGCATAAAGGCGGCGATATCGGTCAACGTGCTAACGGCGTATTGATCTCTAACGCTACTGGTAAAGCATTAACTTACTCTTTGTTTAACCTACAGCAACGCGGTCGTTTATTCGCTAGCCACGCTGATGAAGTTTACGAAGGTCAGTTATTAGGTATTCATAGCCGTGATAACGATTTAACCGTTAACGCACTTAAAGGTAAGCAGCTAACGAACGTACGTTCATCAGGTACTGATGAAGCACAAGTACTTACGCCACCAATCGTTTACACACTTGAGCAAGCGCTTGAGTTCATCGATGATGATGAGTTAGTAGAAGTAACACCTGTAAGCATTCGTCTACGTAAGAAGCTTCTTACTGAAAACGAACGTAAACGTGCAAATCGCTAGAGATTAAACGTTAATGAGAGGCCGTCAATATGTCGGCCTTTTTTGTGTCTGAAATTTAATTCATTTGTGGTGCGTCGCAGTCTTCTAGATGCTCCGCCCATTCAATTGCTTGTTGATAATATTGATTGATGGTTTCAATAGGGATGCGTAACTTTAGCGCCTCACGCTCTGATAGATGCCAGCTCCCGTGTTCTAAATGTCTAATAGTACGTAATGCCATGCTAATAGGTGTTTGTGATAGATCATCGTCATCAAGGAGGGTTTCACAAATAACTTCATCCAATGATAAGCGTATGGTGATGTCTTGCATTGGAATATCCAGAATGGCATCAATTAACGAAAACATCCCAGTCATAAACGCTTGATCGCAAATTGCGGGTGCTAAATCATTGATAACCAATTCACAAAACTTTGCACGAGTTGCGCAAATTTGAATGAGTTCAGGTGGCTTATCTTGCGCTAATACCGCGGTAAAAAATAATGAGATTAATTCTTTTAACTGTAATTCACCCATGTAGGTTATGGCTTGTTTTACTGAGGTGATTTTACCTTTTAAAGGAAAAATTCCCGAGTTTACGTAACACAAAAGCTTGTAGACTAATCCACAATCTTTCTCTAACAAGCTTATAATTTTGCTGTAGTTTATATTTTTCTTATTAACTTCATTGAGCAGCATTACTAGCAATAGCTGTGTTGATTCGACTTCTTGGCTTTGTTTCATTTCCGGTTTACAAAAATAATAGCCCTGAAATAAATGAAAGCCCATTTCAATCGCTTGTTTATATTCGGCGTGAGTTTCTACTTTTTCTGCAAGTAATTTGATGCGTGTTTTAGCCAGTAGTTCGCGAACCAAAGGCTCGATGTCACTGAGAGATGTATGTTGAATATCGAACTTAATAACACGCACTACGGTTAAAAATCGTTTCCATTCTGGTTTATAGACGAAATCATCAAGTGCAATTGAATATCCTGATTTCACTAGCTCTTGGCAAACTAAAAAAATCTCATTGCTTGGTGTTACGTCCTCTAATATCTCTATTAAAATTTCGTCTTTAGGTAAAAGAAAAGGTAATCGTTTTAGCAATGACTCTTCGGAGAAATTGATCAATGCGCGTTTACCGGAGGTAAATGGTTTGATGCCTTTGTTGAAATAAGTACGGCCAATCAGTTTTGACGTAGCGACATGATGATTGGTGTTTTCTGGATAAGCGTTTACCTGCCCTTCGCGAAAGAATAGCTCGTAGGCAGAAACTTGTTTTTTTCTGTTTAAGATAGCTTGTCGAGCAATAAAAACATTCATAAAGGAACCAATATCAAGATGAGTTTCCAACCTAAGGTAATTCCTTAGTATTGTAAACTCTCATTACTCAAACTATGGTCTAATGACCGTTTCGAAAATTACTCAACAAAAATGGCCATCTCTTCGCCAATTTGTTTACGCATATCCATTAATCGAATGGCTGTATCATGCTGTTTTTTATCTTCTTCGGTTTCTGGTGTCCAAGTAGGTACTTGAATGGATTCACCGTGCTCATCTACGGCGACCATAATCACGATACAGTGTGTTGTTAGGCGTTTATTGAGGGATTTAGGATCACAAGCATTGACTTCAAGCGCAATGTGCATTGACGATTTTCCAGTGTAAATAACCTTGCCTGTAACTTCTACTAGGCTGCCAACATGAATTGGCGACACGAATCGAATACCACCGGCATAAGCGGTTATACAATAGCGACCACTCCAACCTGCAGCGGTTGCATAAGCGGCTAAATCTATCCATTTCATTACGGCACCGCCATGAACTTTTCCGCCAAAGTTGACGTCTTGAGGCTCTGCTAAAAAGCGCAACGTGAGTTCGCGTTGTGGGTTGTTCATGGGGCTTCCTTTTACTTGGATTAACGCTTAATTAAATAATCTTATGATCTAAATAAAAAATTTGCTAGCTTTGCTGCTTATTAAAGAAGTGGTTGAGCCAGAGAGAGAATAAAATAATCCCGCCGCCAACAGCTAATCTCGTCAAATCTTCATCTCGATTCCAAATGAGAATATTCACTACTAATCCAGCAGGAACTAGCGCGTTATTCATTACTGCCAGTGTTCCTGAATTCACTAGTGTTGCGCCTTTATTCCAAGCGAAATAACCAAGGCCTGAAGCGATAACTCCAAGATAAATTAGCACTCCCCATTGAGTGTTAGTGGTTGGTAATCTATCGATATTGCCAAATAGCGTGAATAATATCAGCGCCACAATAAACGCGCCGACATAAAAGAGACCAAAGATTGAAGACTGCGATAGTTGATTATTTTCGTCAGATTCCATGACACGCTTGTATGCGACTTGGCCTAACGCAAAGCTAACATTAGCGCCTTGTACCACTAAAAAACCTAGTAGGAAGCCTTCATTGATGCCTTGATACTTTATCATCATCGCACCGAACACTGCGACGACGGCACTCACTAAAAATCCCAATGAAAATCGGCGCTGACTAATATCGTAGAACAACGTGACATAAATAGGTGTTAACACGGTAAACAGTAGAACTTCAGGGACGGATAAATAGAGAAATGATTGATAATAAAAACAATACATCATCCCCAGTTGTACACCGCCGATACTCATCAGTTTTAGTGCTAATGGCTTGGGCATGTTTTGTAGTTTAAGCAGTGGCAGAAATAACAACATAGCCAATGAAATACGCGTTAACGCAGAAAACCACGCGTCAACTTGTCCTGCTAAATAGACGCCAATCAGGCTAAATGAAAAGGCCCAGAGTATGGTGGTGGCAGCTAAGTAGTTCATAAGGCCTCAGTGTATTGTTATTCGACAATCAGTTGGTCAATTTTATTGGGAGTACCATTGACGCTGTCGGCGTTGGGCAATGGTTTAATGACTTCAGTAATCTTTGGCCACATCTCGCTCAGTTCAGCATTGAGCTCTTTAAATTGCTCTTGACCGGCGGGAAGCTCATCTTCCTGAAAAATAGCATTAGCGGGGCATTCAGGTACGCATAAATCACAATCGATGCAGTCAACTGGGTTAATGGCTAGAAAATTAGGCCCCTCATGAAATGCATCCGCCGGACACACTGATACGCAATCAGTGTATTTACATGCAATACAGTTGTCAGTGACAACAAACGCCATGAGTTGCTCCAAAATATATGTAATAAAGATTTTTACGGATCATACGTATTGTTATATGAATTTCAACGCTTGATAGAGCTTAATATGGAATGTGCTGAGTGTGACGCCAATTTTTGATGCTTTACAGCGGTTAATTGCTCCGAAATAACATACAATACCCATCTTAATTTTTACTATAGCCAAGTAACATTGCCACACAGGAATTTCCGATGATTCGTTTAACCAATCTCAAACTCAATTTAGATCACACTGAAGATGATCTGAAAAACATTATTATGTTTACCTTAAAAATTAGCGCTGAAAAGCTCGTTGATTTTACGGTGTTTCGTCGCGGTATTGATGCGCGTAAAAAGCGTAACATTGTTTTACTTTATACCGTTGACGTTGAAACGACTGAAGAAGACGAATTATTAGCGAAGTTTGAGCGCGACCAATCAATTCGTAAAACTCCAGATATGGAATATAAATTTGTGGCGCAAGCACCAACTGATTTAGGCGACCGTCCAGTCGTTGTTGGTTTCGGTCCTTGTGGTATTTTTGTTGGTTTGGTTTTAGCGCAAATGGGTTATCGTCCAATTATTCTCGATCGTGGTAAAGAAGTGCGTGAACGTACTAAAGATACTTTTGGTTTTTGGCGCAAGAAAACACTTAATACAGAATCAAATGTACAGTATGGCGAAGGTGGTGCGGGTACTTTCTCTGACGGTAAGTTATATAGCCAAGTAAAAGACAAGAAGCACTATGGCCGTAAAGTCCTTAATGAGTTTGTTGCCGCAGGGGCGCCAGAAGAAATTTTATATGTAAGTAAACCACATATCGGTACCTTTAAATTGGTGACCATGGTTGAAAAAATGCGCGCTGAGATTATTCGTTTAGGCGGTGAAATTCGCTTTAGCGCCCGCGTAGATGACTTTGATATTGAAGATGGCAAAGTAACAGGTCTTACGTTAGCCGACGGTGAGAAGATAGTTTCGAGCCATATCGCATTAGCAATAGGCCACAGTGCTCGTGATACGTTCCAAATGATTCACGATAAGGGCATTTATGTGGAAGCAAAGCCGTTCTCTGTCGGTTTCCGTATTGAGCATCGCCAGTCGCTAATCGACGAAGCGTGTTGGGGTAAAAATGCAGGGCATCCAATTCTAGGTGCTGCAGATTACAAACTTGTTCATCATTGTAAAAATGGTCGTAGCGTTTACAGCTTCTGTATGTGTCCAGGTGGAACTGTGGTTGCGGCAACCTCTGAAGAAAATCGTGTTGTGACCAATGGGATGAGTCAATACTCGCGTAACGAGCGAAATGCTAATAGTGCCATTGTGGTCGGAATCGACCCGTCTGATTATCCTGGTGGCCCATTAGCGGGCATTGATTACCAACGTGAATTGGAAAGTGCGGCATTTAAATTGGGCGGAGAAACCTATGACGCACCAATGCAGCGTGTTGGTGATTTCTTAAAAGGTGCTGAAACGCAGGAAACAGGTGAAGTCGAACCATCATACAAACCGGGTGTTAAATTTGCTGACCTAACGAGTTTACTACCTGAGTACTGTAATGAAGCGCTGCGTGAAGCGATTCCTGCGTTTAATCGTAAGATCCACGGCTTTGCAATGGATGATGCAACGTTGACAGCAGTTGAAACTCGTACATCGTCTCCGATTTGTATTAAGCGTGATGCATCGATGCAAAGTATTAACACGCAAGGTTTGTTTCCAGCGGGCGAGGGAGCAGGTTACGCAGGCGGTATACTATCAGCAGCAATCGATGGTATCAAAATAGCCGAGGCCATGGCATTGTCGATTAATGGTGAAAGCCAAGAGTAGATATTAAAAAGGCCATCGCGAGATGGCCTTTTTGTTAGCGTTTCTTTAGCCAATACTCTGCGGTTGTTTTATCATGTTGCCAGCCAAGTATTAACACGCCGATAATTAATATTAATCGTGTGAAGGTGTGTCCATCGATATCAAATAATGGCGTCGCGAGTGCATGACCATATGTGGTGATAATTAATAGCACACCAACTGACGTTAATGCGGCTCTTAGTTGCCAGCCGATAAGAATTAGCGCACCAGCTAGTAGTTCCCAATAAGGAATAACATAACCACCAGTCAACAACGCCCATTGTGGGATCCAAGAATCGGCATAGGCGGCAACGAAGAAGTTTTCTGCATGCACTTTAGCGGTGAGCGTAAATACCTTCCAATAACCTGCCATCAAAAATAAAACACCTACAATCCAGCGCATTAAGAATGATGCAATGGTTAGGTTATGAGTATTTACAGATGAGTTATTCATTGGCGGTTACTTTTTTGGCGGTGTGTAGGCATAAGTGGCTTTTTTAGGGCCTCTACGTTCATCGCGTTTTGATTTGGAGAAACCAGATGGCTTGTCACGATTAAATCGTTTAGGAGCATTATCGGTTTTTGATTCTCTTATTTCTGGTTTCTCTGGTGTATAACCAGGTGCCGTTTTACGTGAGTCTGCAATAAGGTTATTTAATTCACGCATTTCATGCTTTTTGAGATGACGCCATTCGCCTGCTTTAATATTATCAAGCGTTAGATTCATAATACGCATGCGTTTCAGCTTGCGTACACGAAAACCAAAGTGCTCACACATACGACGAATTTGACGATTCAGCCCTTGAGTTAGCGTGATATTGAAGCTGTATGGACCTGTTTTTTCGACTTTACATTTATTGGTGACAGTATCAAGAATCGGGACGCCGTTACTCATGCCAAATATAAAATCATTGTCGATTTCTTTATCCACAGTCACTACGTACTCTTTTTCATGATTATTACCTGCACGTAGAATTTTGTTAACGATATCGCCATCGTTGGTTAACAAGATCAATCCTTCTGACGGCTTATCAAGGCGGCCGATTGGAAAGATACGTTCAGGGTAATTGACGTAATCAACAATGTTGCCGTCGATGTGCTGATCTGTCGTACACGTGATACCACGTGGTTTATTTAAGGCGATATAAACAGGCTCGGCTTTACTACCAATTAGCTTACCACTAACGCGTACTTCATCACCTGGCTGAACTTTCATGCCCATAACAACTTTTTCGCCGTTGATAGTGATGATGCCTAAGTCGATATATTTATCAGCTTCGCGGCGCGAGCAATATCCCGCTTCACTAAGGTATTTATTAACGCGAATGCCAGTTGAGGCTTGATCAGACATAGTAATGGGCTTTATAGAATAGAATATGGGCAATTCTAACATTGATTAGGGTGGTCGAGAAATAGAATTAAGGGATGGTTGAGCGCCATCCCACACTTACAGTGATTAAGCGTTACGTCTTGCTTTCACTGCTTCACTTAATTGACGTAAGACAGTCTCGGAGTCTTCCCAGCCAATACAAGCATCAGTAACACTCTGGCCGTAAGTTTCTGCACCGCCGTTGACGATATCTTGGCGGCCTTCAACAAGATGGCTTTCAATCATCACGCCAAAGAGCGATTTGTCACCTGCGGCGATTTGTTCGCTAATATCAGTCGATACATCCATTTGGCGCTTAAACTGCTTTAGGCTGTTGGCATGACTGAAATCAACCATGATGTTGTTTGGAAGTTTAGCTGAGGTTAGTTGTTCGTTGACGGCGTCGACGTGAGCTTTAGAATAATTAGGCTCCTTACCGCCACGCAAAATGATATGGCAATCTTCATTACCGCGTGTTTGTACAATGGCAGAATGACCATATTTGGTCACAGACAAGAAGTTGTGTGGTGCACTGGCGGCTCCTATTGCATCAATCGCCACTTTAATCGTGCCGTCGGTACCATTCTTAAAACCAACAGGGCATGACATACCTGACGCTAATTCACGATGTACCTGTGATTCTGTGGTACGTGCGCCTATGGCACCCCAACTCATTAAGTCGGCAATGTATTGCGGCGTGATCATATCTAAAAACTCACCAGCTGTTGGTAATCCCAACTCGTTGACGTTGAGTAATAGTTTACGCGCCAAACGTAAGCCATCATTTAATTGGCAGCTATTGTCCATGTAGGGATCATTAATCATGCCTTTCCAGCCAACAGTGGTACGTGGCTTTTCAAAATAAACACGCATCACCACTTCTAATTCTTCTTTTAGTTCTTCACGGAGTAGCGCGAGGCGTTCTGCATATTCTAATGCTGCTTTAGGATCGTGGATAGAACATGGGCCAATAACTACTAATAATCGGTCGTCTTTACCAGTAAGAATGTTATGGGTTGCCTGACGTGCATCAAAAACTGTTTTAGAAGCGGTTTGACTAAGTGGAAATCGCTCTAGTAAAGCAACAGGAGGTAACAGCTCTTTAATTTTGTCTATATTGACGTCGTCAGTTTGGTAATACATGGTAATTCCTTAAGTTAATGTCCTCAGCGGTGGCTGAAAGCCCACGTTAACGAAGCCTTAGCGATTTAGCAATACTAGTTTTGGCTAAGGGATAACTTTTAAGAATGAATAATGAAATTAGGTAAGAATTAATGGTGAAAATAATAAAACTCTTGCCACTATTGAGTGGCTAGAGTGTTTTAGCATTTTATGTTGCCGGTGTGAAGCTCATTAATATTTCACACTCTTGTTTAATATCGGACTTTAAACGGTCTTCTTGCTGAGCGCGCTTTACATCAAAACGCATACGTTCTTTACGCTCTAACGCCTTATATCCAGCATGTGTTGGGTAATCAGCTAAAAATGAATCAAGTTCGTGTAAGGCTGGGTAGCGTGTTGGATAATTCGCGTCTTGGGTGACGTAGACTTTTTCAAGTAAACGGCAAATACGGATCGCGCCTTCAGATAACTCACACTGCTCTTCGCCAACAGCTTTCGCAATTAAACGAATACTGTCAACAAGCTTTTGATTATGCTTAGTAATTTTTTCGTTATGGGCTGTAATAGCATCTTGCTGTTGTGCTGTTTGCACGCGCAGTTTAGCAATTAAACTACCCGCATAATAAGCAAGGCCGCCAATAATCAATAAAGCTAAAACAATTAACACAATATAAAGGGGGGTCATTACGATTTAAACTCATCAAATTCAGAACTATCTAACTCTTCCCATGCTTCTTTTTTGTCTTCTTCGTTGGCTTCTGCATCATCTATTTGTGCTAGCAGTTTTTGATGCTTAGCCGTTTGATGATCGATATAAGCCTGATCTTTAGCTGAGATTTCATTGCCCTCATCTAAGGCGTCTAATAAATTATTTAAGCGCTCATCGTTCTCAACCTGAGCAAGTTGTTGCTCTATCGATAACGTTGGTGTTGGTTTAGCCTTTTTGACCACAACTTTAGGCTGTAAGTTCTTAGGTGCTTGACTCGGCACAAGCTCAATCGCTTTTTTACTACCAACTCTGCTGTCTAGCTCTGATGCGCTATTGCTTGATGAACGTGTTTTTTTAACTTTAACACCATCAATATTCGCTTTCGCACCAGAAGGGCGGCCTTTGCCTTTCTTCTTAGAGTTGTCTTTGATTCTTTCCGATTGCTTTAGCAGTGGTTTTTTTGCTGCGCCAATGGTTTTTTCAGTACGAGTCTTTTTCTTACGAGTCATGGTGGTGTTTCATCTAAATTAATTAGCGCGTGTTATACCAGAATTGGCTGTTGATTTCAGTAAATGAGGGGAAAAAATGTGCACAAAAGCGGAAATAAAAAAAACGGCAGATAAAATCTGCCGTTATTGAGTGAATACACACTACTTTTATATTTGAGCTCTCCTTCAAATATAAAAGAAAGGTTGTTTCCTAATTTCACATCCTATTTTTATTCAACCTTCCATGATTGCTTGGTGAATATAAGATTATGTATTTTATTATTATAAGCTTCGAAAAACATTTTAGTTAAAATTAACTATTTAAGTTTGACTACAAGCTAACCTAAATTTAGGTCGAACTCTTAAAGTTAAGAGTAAAAGAGACAATGTCTCGTGCCATAAAGGCTATTTGTTATTTTCCTAGGTAAACCTAGGTAGTTCAAAATCGAACTATATAAAGTACTTAGTAAATACTGCAAAGTACTGAAGGTACAAGGTACCAAATTTATTATTTTAAATGTTGAATCATCAACTTAGTTTAAACACTTATTATTATGTATTTTAATTATAATTTTGTGGTCGCGTTTAACTGGGGCTTACTTTACTGGTGTGAATATTCATCACAAGTGTTTTTAGTTACTTTTTTTATTTGTGATTAAGTCAATTTTGGTTAAGTTGTTGTAATAGTTTAATTATAACAATAATTGACGTTTACGTAATGGCGTATGTCTCACGGGTTTTGTGGTGTATTTCTCTATCATTATGTGGTCTATTTCTTAATGTGGAGTATGTTTTTTTATCATTTGTTAATTTAATGTTATCGATCAATTGAGTGAGGTAGTGTCGATCGGTTTAAAAACTAAGCGAACGTGCGTTTGAATTGATAATGCCATAAACAAAGCCTTTCCACTTATAATTGGTAGAACTTTTATAGGATAAATTGCTCATTTTTTGTTGATAATTAGGCGTTTCAGAATTTTTAAACATCCAGTGCAACTTAAATTTAACAAATAGGCTAAGGCTTATTGCGTACATGCTTAATGCTTACGCAGGTTCGAGATAAGTTGATTTCCGACGATTTACTTAATATAGAAATAGAACTCTCTATGGTGGAGGTTGGTGATGTTTCGATTAACGCTGTGTTAGACTACGCGCTCTTTAAATGGACAGTAATAGTGTTATGCCAAATAACGTAATTAATATAGTGGTAGGATCTAAAAATCCTGTAAAAGTGAACGCAATAAAATCGGCTTTTGAAACTTACTTTCCTAATAATGAAATCAATTGTCGTGGTATGCATGCACCCTCTCTTGTCTCTGAGCAGCCAATGACGAGTAAAGAGACGCGTGATGGCACTGTTAATCGTTTACGTTATTGCCAGGCGCACGAGAAGGCTGACTTTTACGCTGCTATTGAGGGCGGTGTTGATCTTTTTGAAGATGGCGCAGCCACCTTTGCTTTTGTTGCGATAGCAAACGATGAACACTTATCAGTGGGGCGTGGTGCTAATTTACCTTTGCCAATGAATGTCTATCAACGTTTGCAAGCCGGCGATGAATTAGGTCCGTTAATGGATCAATTGTTTAATACCACTAATATAAAGCAAAAAGGTGGCGCAATAGGTTTATTAACAAATGGGCATGCAACACGCGAGGCTAATTATACGCATGCTGCAATTTTGGCCATGTCGCGCTTTGCCCATCCTGAGTTTTATGCCTAAATGAATTTCAACGAATATGAAAACGCCGCTAAGTTAAGCGGCGTTTTTATTTCAATAATAGGATGTTAGAACAAACGATTTAATCCGTTCATTGCCGCCACTCGGTAAGCTTCGGCCATTGTTGGGTAGTTAAACGTGGTATTAACAAAATACTCAATATTATTGCCGTCATCTTTCTGCTCCATAATCGCCTGTCCGATATGCACGATTTCTGAGCTACGCTCACCGAAACAATGAATGCCTAGCAATTGTTTAGTGTCGCGATGGAACAACAGCTTTAAGAAACCAACATTAATACCACCGATTTGTGCGCGAGCAAGATGCTTAAACTGTGCACGGCCAACTTCATAAGGCACTTTTTGTTCCGTTAGCTCTTGCTCTGTTTTACCTACCGAACTAATTTCAGGAATGGTATAGATACCTGTAGGGATATCATGGATAAGTGAACCTTCATCGTTACCACTGATCATTGCTTTTGCGGCGATACGGCCCTGATCGTAAGCGGCACTTGCAAGTGATGGATAGCCAATTACATCCCCAACAGCATACACATTTTCTACAGCTGTCTGATAATGTTCATTAACATCAACTTGGCCACGTGAATTAACGTTTAAGCCAATATTCTTAAGGCCTAGATCATGAGTATTACCAGTTCTGCCATTAGCAAATAAAATACAATCAGCGCGCATCTTCTTGCCGGACTCTAAATGAACAACAACGCCATTACCTGTGTCTTCTATTTTTTCATAAGACTCACTGTGACGAATAACGACACCACTATTCCAGAAATGATAAGACAGTGATTCACTTACTTCGGTATCGAGGAATGATAATAAACGATCTCGGGTGTTGATTAGGTCAACACGAACCCCAAGACCTCTAAAGATCGATGCGTATTCAGAACCAATGACACCCGCGCCATAAATAATGATGCTCTTTGGGTCTTTATCAAGGGATAAAATAGAATCACTGTCGAAAATATGTGGGCTATTGAAATCGACGTCCGCTGGGCGGTATGGGCGAGAACCTGTAGCAATAACAAATTGATCAGCACTCAAATACTCTTTTTCGCCGCCTTCTTTAGAAATTTCGATTACGTTGGTATTAACGAACTGAGCGTGGCCAGTATAAACAGGGCACTCGTTGCGCATGTAAAAGCCTTGGCGTAATTTCACTTGATCGCTAATAACGCGCTCGGTATGTTTTAAAATCGACTTAAATGAAAATTGCTTACTAAAATCACCTTCAACATCGTAGCCACTGCGGCGAAATTCTACGATACGTGAAACAGAATGACGCAAAGCCTTTGATGGAATTGTTCCCCAATGAGTACAACCACCGCCAACTTGAGGAGCTCGTTCTATAACGGCAACAGACTTTCCTTGTTTCGCTAATCCCATTGCGGCACCTTCACCACCTGGGCCGGTACCAATTACGATAGCATCGTAATGATTAGAAATATTAAATTGCTCGCTAATTGCTGCTGGCGACGATTTCTTGGCTTTAGGCACGTGTCGATCCTTATTATTAGATTATTTGGCTACAAATATTAACGCGAGTGGTGATAAATCGCTATGTTTAATAAGCGTTCATTAGTCTTAGGCTACAACTCAGATTGTATAATTACTGCTTGACATAGTTAGGTGATGTTATAACATTTGTCTTGTTATGTTGTAACGTTACAATTTGGAATCTGAAATGAATACTAAAAAATCACTACTCGCGACGCTAATTTGCATGTCGTGTGTCCCTGCTCATGCTAATGAAAAAGCGCCTAAAGATGCTGATAAGAAAGCTAAAACTGAAACTATTGTGGTTCGCAGTAATGCGCATTTATTACGTAGTGATTTAGATTCTTTAATTTCTTCAACGCTTATTGAACGTGAACAACTCGACATGATGCAGGCAAGCAGTCTTGGTGAAACATTAAAGTTTACGCCTGGTATTCATGCTAATTATTATGGTCCTAGCTCATCACGCCCGATTATTCGTGGTTTAGATGGTCCTCGCGTGAAGATTCTGCAAAATGGATTAGCTGCTGGCGATGCTTCTGCTAGTGCACCTGATCACCAAGTTAGTAGTGAAGTGAGCACTGCAACACAGATTGAAGTGTTACGAGGTCCTGCAACCTTGTTACATGGGAGCGGTGCTATCGGTGGTGTTGTTAATGTCATTGATGAGCGTATTCCTACTAAATTATCTGATGAAATTTCTGGTGAAGTGATTGGAGCATTTTCAACCGTAGATGACGCTAAAGATGCTGCATTTTCTATCAGTGGCTCAAGCGGAAACTGGGCATTTTATGCTGATGGTTTTGCAAAAGACGCGAATGAGACAAATATTCCCGTGCTTGCTGCTCATGAAGAGCACGATGAACATGAAGAAGAAGATCATGATGAGCATGAAGAAGAAGGCCATGATGAACACGAAGAGTCTACGCGTAAGGTTATTGAAAATAGTCAAAACCGCAGTGATGGTTTCACATTAGGCACTAGCTACATTACCGACAGTTTTATGATGGGTTTCGCTTTTGGTTCAACGAGTTCTAAATATGGCTTAGTAGGGCATTCTCATGAAGAACATGAACATGAAGAAGAGCACGAAGAAGAAGGTCATGATGAGCATGCGGATGAAATGCTACCATTTGTTTTAACAGAGCAAGACAGAACACAATTTAATGCGAAATGGTTTGATTTAGGTAATGGCATTGAGTCTATTTCTCTTAAAGCGGTACATGTTGACTACAAGCTTCAAGAAATAGAAGAAGGTGCAGTTGGCACTCAGATCACTAATAAAACTGACGAAGTGAAATTGCAGTTGAATCACAACTGGATTGAGCAATGGCAGGGTATCGTTGGCGTTCACATTCAGAATGATTCAACAACACCTGTTGGCGCAGAAGCTAATTCTCCAGCAACAAAAACAAATGCAACTGCGATTTTTGCAACGCAACGTCGTCAATTAGGTGCTGCACAATGGCATTTAGGCGCTCGTATTGAACAGGTAGACATTAAACCTACATTAACTCAAGCTAATGCACTATCGAGCATTGATTTTACGCCTGTTAGCTGGGCTGCTGGTGTTGATTGGGCGATGACTGAAAACCAACAATTGTTAGTAAATTTAAGTCATAGTCAACGAGCGCTGAGTGCGAGCGAATTATTTGCCTTTGGTGAGCATTTAGGAACGCAAACTTTCGATGTTGGTACATATTTTAATATGGGCGTAGTCGATGGTAATGCGACTCACCAACCAACAACACAATTTAATAAATTAGAAACAGAAGACGCCAATACGTTAGATATTGGTTGGCGCTATGAGGGTGGTGATTTTGTTTTCGCTACTTCTGCGTTCTATAGTCGCGTTAATAATTATGCATATCGCGAACGTGTTGTTGAGGGGAGTGGTGAATTACCTGTTTATCAATATCGCCAAAATGATGCCAAGTTATATGGTGGTGAAGTTCAGTTTAGTTATTTCTTTAATGAACAATTAACCTTTAGTTCGTTTGTTGACTATTCGCAAGTACAGCTAACATCAGGAGAAGATTTACCACGCATTCCACCGTTACGTATTAAGAATACATTGAACTGGGAACATATGGATTGGCATTACAATGTTGGTGTGACAACGTATGCTAAGCAGGATAAAGTAGGCCAGTTTGAAGAAGAAACTGACGGTTATACACTAGTAGATGTTGGTGTGTATAAACATCAAAATATATCTGTTGGTCAGCTTAAGTATTTCTTAAAAGTAAATAACCTGTTTGATGAAGAAGCACGAGTACATAGCTCTTTCTTAAAAGAACAGGCACCATTACCTGGTGTTAATGTTAAATTAGGTGTGCGTTGGACATTCTAATGAAACAGATATTCAAGCCACTTTGAGATATGCATCTAGAGGTGAGTGAATACTAAAGCCGTTTTGATTTCAAAACGGCTTTTTTATTGGTGTTAATTGATAGTCACTATGGTTGTCTGATTTGCGATAGGGTGTTTTACCGCTGCGAAATCGGTGATAGTGACATTACCTCTTCGGTATCTATTAATATGTTTTGCTGTACGTTGCGCATTATATTTGGCAGCAAAATTTGCGATGTTTTCACCATTACAAAGGGTCGCTTGAGCAACGTGTCGATCGCTTAATCCAGAGTTATCTACTTGCTGATTGTATTGCATCAAATTGTTGTTCGCTGCGGCAACACAAAATTTTGTGTAGGTACTATCATTTCCCGCAACAAACTTAAACTCACCAGCTTGTGCCGAGCTAGCGCAAAATATTATTCCCGAGATTAAAGTAACTGTTAATGCTTTCATGATGTTCTCCATAATTATTAAATGTGTCTTCTGATAGAACGATCACCAATTGAAATGAGAGCTCGGTAATTTTTGTTCTGTCCTTCTATAAAGTATTCATTCGAGCAATAAACTCTCAGTGATAAATTTTGCAAATGTAAATGAATGTATTTCGAAACAGTTATTGATGTAATGTTTACAATTGCTCTAATGCATTGTTTTGTCGGTTGTAATGATGGGCAATAGATCGTTTTAGGGCTGAAAATTAGGTAGTGTTGGGAAACTATTTGTAACATCAGGCTCAATTCTAAGCCGAGAAATTGAGATAATTCGTGCAATATTAAATGAGTAATCATGAGGAAGGAGTTTTAATATGCGCGAAATTCATCAACCTTTACCAAGAGAATCTCTAACTTGTGAGCATTTATGCCAGCGTGTTGCTTCTCAAGAGGCGGGGGCAGAGGTTGACACTGTTAATCTTCTACTGCCTTTCCTAACCAAAAAGCTAGCAATGAAAGCCGATATGAACTTGGTGGCAGATCTTGTTCAAGAGACATTAATGGCATTAATAGTAAAAATGCGCGCTGGAAAAATACAGCAACCTTCCGCCCTCAAATATTACGCTTATTCAATCGCTAACCATCTTTTGATAAAGCAGATGACTATTGCCAAGCGTATGCAAGAAATTGATATTGATGATTTAGAGTTGATGGCAGGTACGCCATCGGTAGAGCAAGTGCTTGAACTGCAACAACAACGACTTGTATTAATGACTGCGATAAGCAAAATGCCGCAACAGCGTGATAGAACTATATTGACTGCCTTGTTCATTGGTATGCAAGACAAGTTAGCTGTGTGTCAGCAGTGGGATATTCTTCCTGCTGACTATGACCGTATTGTGTCGCGGGCTAAACAACGGCTAACTGCCATTGTTAACGCGCAAGATTAACTAGCCCTGCCAATACTTTTCAAACAGATTTGGATAGCTTGTTTTAAGGTATTTTCGAGTGTCTTTAAACCGCTTACCAAACGGTTGGCTTTGACCTGAGGGTACATAAGGAAGCTCGTGTTCATTGCGTTCTTCAAAGAGCTGGCCAGCAATTAGATCGTACTCTTCTAGGTACGGATTGGCGAAGCCTTCTTTATCTTGCGCAATATCTAGATTCGCTAAAGTATCTGGCTTTTTCAATGCTTGCTCGAAGGTTTCTTGACCACGAGAAATTAACCAACAGCGAAACTCTGCAAAGGCGTATTCACTGTTGCATCCAGCAATAATAAAAGCCGCACCCCAAACTCTCCATGTATAGCTGTCACGCATTTTTAAACTAAAGTGTTTGTCGAATGCGGCAAGTTGCTCGTCGTCTAACGGCGTTAATTTTTCGCTAAGTTGCTCTGCCAGTTCATCTGAACCAGCGAGCGGGTTGGCGGCGGTTACCAGTTGCCAAAATTCAATTTCTGTCATGATTTAATTTAGAGAGTAAATAATGCCGTCAATGATACCTCAGTTAACATTCATGTGCAGCTTCAAGTACTTTCTGTCTAAACCAAATATGACTGGCATCATGGTGTAATAAGGGAGACCAAATCATTTTTAATTCTATTTCTGGAATATCAAACGGTGGCTCCAATAAAGTAAAACGTGGTGCCGTAATAAAACGTGCAGCTGCTTTGCTTGGTAGCGTCGCAATGAGTTGATCTTCGAGAGCAAGCTGAATGGCTACATTGTAGTTACGGGTAAAGACGCGAATATCGCGTTTTTCGCCTATGTTCGCTAATGCTTCATCCACCCAACCAAGCTTTTGCACGTCTTTGGGATCCATACCAACGCCAACACCGAATCCTGTTTTAGATACCCAAATATGTTTAGCGCGTAAGTAGTTTTGAAGCCCAAAGCGTTTCACCATCGGGTTATCTGAGGCCATTAAACACGTGAAATTATCATGCCATAGTGTTTTTTGATGGAATGATTGTGGTAATTCTTCAAAGCGGTTAATTGCCATATCAACTTTACCGGCTTCAACGTCGTGAAAATTAATATCACTAGGCGTCATGATATCGATGCTGATATTGGGTGCGATTTTACTAAGGTTGCTTAAAAGTTTTGGCACTAATGTAGACGCTGCATAGTCACTGGCCATCAAACGAAATACCCGATCGCTAGTTGCTGGATTGAAATTATCCTCACTTTGCAACGCTTCTTCTAGCTCTAATAAAATTTTTCTAATGACGGGGGCTAAGGCTTGAGAGCGCTCTGTCGGCGCCATGCCATCAGATGTTCTAACAAGAATTGGATCATTAAATAGATTACGTAATCGTTTCAAGCCATTACTCATTGCAGGTTGAGTGATATTGAGTTGATTGGCTGCTCTCGTTACGTTTTTTTCGCGCAACAAAACGTCTAGGTAGATAAGTAAGTTAAGATCTATTTTATTAATATTCATGTGACTGATGCTCGCGATAAAAAATATAACTTACCTTAATGATTGATTGTTTGAAAGTAAAATTTCAAATGCCTGTTTAATTATTGTTGTGAAGTAGACAAAAGTATAGTTGTTTGTAATTTAACCAGTGATTTTGGGCGATGGTAAACTCGATATCTGTGTAACACGCGTTAGTAAAGGTCATTATCTATTATCAAAGCGTGAAGTTAATTTCCATATGCGCTCTCGCAGAGCGCATTACTTAACGTAGGTATTTACCGAGTGAATGTTCGCAATAATAATTATAAAGTATTTTTATAGTGGTTAGCTCGGCTAGTATTTAATCAAACCACGGCACTATGTAAGCCGCTCTACAATAAATATTACTGATACGAAGGAAGAATGCTTATGTCTACATACACTACTGAAATCGACAACGTTGCAAACCTATGTCAACAACAAGGCGAAGCATGGAGTGCGATTAACCCAGAATCTGTTGCTCGTATGAAATTGCAAAATCAATTTAAAACGGGCTTAGATATCGCTCGTTATACGGCCGGTATCATGCGCCGTGATATGGAAAACTACGATAACGATTCTAGTAAATACACTCAGTCACTAGGTTGTTGGCATGGCTTTATCGGTCAGCAAAAAATGATTTCGATTAAAAAGCATTTTGAAAATACAGATCGTCGTTACCTATACCTTTCTGGTTGGATGGTTGCAGCACTTCGTTCAGATTTTGGTCCATTACCTGATCAATCAATGCACGAAAAAACGTCAGTATCAGGTCTCATTGAAGAGCTATATACTTTCCTTCGCCAAGCTGATGCGCGTGAGCTCGGCGGTTTCTTCCGCGAGTTAGATGCGGCGAGAAAAAGCGGTGATGAAGTAGAAGCGGCACGTGTTCAGGCTAAAATCGATGGCCATGTAACTCATGTCGTGCCAATTATTGCTGATATCGATGCTGGTTTTGGTAACGCTGAAGCCACTTACTTACTGGCTAAGCAAATGATTGAAGCAGGTGCATGTTGTATCCAGCTAGAGAACCAAGTATCTGACGAAAAACAATGTGGTCACCAAGACGGTAAAGTTACAGTTCCTCATTCAGACTTCTTAGCGAAGATTAATGCGGTACGTTATGCCTTCCTTGAGCTAGGTGTTGATGATGGTGTTATCGTTGCGCGTACTGATTCATTGGGTGCTGGCTTAACTAAACAAATCGCTGTAACAAATGAACCAGGTGATTTAGGTGATCAATACAATGCGTTCTTAGACGTTGAAGAAGTTGATGCGGCTGATATCCAAAACGGTGATGTTATTTTAAATCGCGACGGTAAATTAGTTCGCCCTAAGCGTTTAGCAAGTAACTTATTCCAGTTTAAACAAGGTACAGGTGAAGCACGTTGTATTCTTGACTGTATTACGTCATTACAAAATGGTGCTGATTTATTGTGGATTGAAACTGAGAAACCCCACGTTGCGCAAATCGGTGGCATGGTAAATGAAATCCGTAAAGTGATTCCAAATGCTAAGCTTGTTTACAACAACTCGCCTTCGTTCAACTGGACGCTAAACTTCCGTCAGCAAGTATTTGATGCAATGGTAGAAGCGGGTGAAGATGTGAGTGCTTATAATCGTGACAACCTAATGAGTGTTGATTACGATGACACTGAATTATCTAAAACCGCTGATGAGAAAATTCGTACTTTCCAAGCTGATGCAGCACGTGAAGCTGGTATCTTCCATCATCTAATTACGTTACCAACTTATCATACGGCTGCTCTCTCAACCGATAACTTGGCTAAAGAGTACTTCGGTGACAAGGGGATGTTGGGTTACGTTGAAGGTGTACAACGTAAGGAAATACGTCAAGGCATTGCCTGTGTTAAACATCAAAACATGGCTGGCTCTGATATGGGTGATGACCATAAAGAATACTTCGCTGGCGATGCAGCACTAAAAGCGGCAGGTGAAGATAACACCATGAATCAATTTGGTTAAATTAATTATCAACTAAGCGTAAGCCTCGAGATGACTCGGGGCTTTTTTGTATCTGCAGTTCTGCTATCCTACAGTCATATTTTCACTTTATTCTAATTTTTCATGACCAAAACGCGCATCTTAGTTGTTGAGGACGAGCAAGCTATCGCTGACACCGTCATTCATGTTTTAGAAAATGAAGGCTTCGTTGTCGATTGGGTCTCCTTGGGTGGCGATGCCATTACATCGTTGAATAAAAAGAAATACGCGTTGATGATCCTAGATGTTGGTTTGCCTGATATGAATGGCTTTGAGGTGTGTAAAGCCATTCGAGCTCATCATAATCTACCCATTATCTTTTTAACGGCGCGCAGTGAAGAAATAGACCGTGTTGTAGGTCTTGAAATTGGCGGTGATGACTATGTCACCAAGCCTTTTAGTCCACGTGAACTAGCGGCGCGGGTGAAGGTTATTTTAAAGCGTGTTAATCAAGCGCCTACTGAAATTGTTCACAGCAATAAATTACAAGTCGCATCCTCAGGATGTGATTTTTTACTTAATAATCAATTATTATCATTAACTTCCATTGAATTTAAACTGTTACAGCACATGCATCAGCACGCCGGCATGGTCATGAGTCGTGAACAGTTATTAACGGCGGGTGGCTTTGCCCATGATGCTGGTTATGAACGTAATATCGATAGCCACATCAAATCATTGCGGGCTAAATTGAGAAAGTTTGATGACAATGAATACATTAAAACTCATCGCGGTTTTGGTTACTCTCTTAATGAGATTACGTAAATATGACATGGCCTAAAATCCCATTTGGACTGCGATTATTTCTGCTTTACGCAGTCTTTGTGGGATTTTGTGCCTATTTGGTGTTGCGCACGATGACAGCGGAAATCAAACCCGGCGTTCGTCAAACGATGGAAGAAACCTTGGTTGATATGTCTAGCTTGATTGCCGTTGTTGTGGCTAATGATGTTAAACAAGGGACGTTGAATCAAAGCCAATATCCTCGGTTGTTTCGCTTATTTGGTGAGCATATACCCCAAGCATCTATTTGGGGGATGGATAAAATAGATGCCAATAAGCGTATATATATTACCGATCATAAAGGCATCGTTATTTTGGATTCTGATGGCAGGGCGCTTGGCCAAGATTATTCACGCTGGAATGATGTTTATTTAACGTTGCGTGGAGAGTATGGCGCGCGCACGACTAAGCTCGATATCGATGATGAGTTATCAACGGTTATGCACGTTGCTGCGCCTATAATGGATGAGGATGAAATAATTGGTTCAGTGACGGTTGCCAAAGCTAATATTGCGATGCAGCCATTTATTGAACGCTCTAAAAATCGGCTTATTTTGTGGGGCATCGTGCTTGGTAGCGTTGCCATGATACTTGGTGCGTTAATTTCGTGGCGTATAACCAAGGCACTCGGACGTTTGAGCGATTATGCCGAGCAAACGATTAAAGGTGACAAAGTATCGCCGCCGCAATTTAGAGTGTTTTATGAATATGGCGATTTGGCGCAAGTGATTGACCGTATGCGCCATCAATTAGAAGGTAAAAATTACGCTGAGCGATATGTGCAGAGCTTAACGCATGAGTTAAAAAGCCCCATAGCAGCGATTCGCGGCGCTAGCGAAATATTACAAACATCGCCAGAGCCCAAAAGCCAGCAGCGGTTTCTATCGAATATCGAGCATGAAACGAAGCGCTTACATCTACTGATTGAACGAATGCTAAACCTGTCAGCGGTTGAGAAGCAGCAAATGATAGAGAATCGTCAGTCTTTTTCTATCAAAAGTGCGTGTGAGCAAGCCGTTAGAGCCATTGAAGGGGAATGTTTGCAGCGAAGCATTACCTTGCAAATTGACTTGAACAGGAGTGCTGATGTGTCAGGCGATGAACTCCTATTGCAACAAGCCATCGTTAATTTATTACAAAACGCCGTAGAGTTTTCTCCTGCTGGTGGCTTGGTATCATTAAATTGTGTGACCAAAGAAGGCTTGTTAGTGCTTACCGTATTTAATCAAGGAGAGGCGATCCCAGATTTTGCGCTTGAAAAGCTGCAAGAACGATTTTTTTCATTACCTCGTCCAAGTACGGGTAAGAAAAGTACGGGACTAGGCCTAAACTTCGTTGCTGAAGTGGTTAAACTGCATAGCGCACAATTTACAATCAATAATATTGATGGGGGAGTCGCAGCTAGCATTATATTTTCTCAGTCTAAAAGGCGTTAAATTCCCACCTAAACTACACATAAATCCCACATTGATTATTTAAGCTACTTCTCAACATTAACAAGGAGAAGTAACCATGCAACTTAAATATAAACTCATTGCGATAGGCGTGTTGATTGTCGTGCTGACAGCAGCATTAGCGATGATTAACGGTTTGGTTAGTGAGCGTCAATCACTGCAATATGATGTCCAACAAGAAATAGCCCGCAGTAGCAGTGGTGAGCAGCAAATCATCGGTCCATTTTTGGTGGCGAAGTTTAAAAAAGATGTATTAGAAACGTCCACTGACGGTAAAACTCAGCGTTTGGTGACTCATTATGTTTATAAAAATTTATTGCCAAAAAAGTTTGAGTTTAACGGTAATTTAGACACGCAGTATCGCGCGCTAGGTATCTATAAAGCGCTGCTTTATCAGGCAAAAAATAACATTCGAGGAGAGTTTGTTATCCCGCACAATTGGGTTGAGATGGAAGACGCGACTTTAATGAATGTTGTTATGGTGACGGCCATTAGTGATGTGCGCGGTATCCAAAATGGTTTAGCTTTAACGTTAAATGATAGGTCATTTGAGCTGTTACCAAGTACAGGTAACAAACGTTTTAAAAACGGTGTTCACAGTGATATAGAGCCACAATGGCTTGCACAACAGCAACAACTGAAGTTCAAACTAACCCTCAATCTGCAGGGGATGGAGTCGTTAAATATTGCGCCGATTGGTCAAGAAACCGCAGTAAATATTACGGCGTCGTGGCCACACCCAAGCTTTATTGGAAATTACCTTCCTATCGAATCGACTATTGAAGAAAACTCCTTTACAGCACATTGGCAAACTACTTTCTTCGCCACCAACATGGCGAAGAAAATGAGTCATTGTATAAATAGTGCAGCCTGTGACGATATTCATCATTCTGTACTTGGTGTCTCGCTAGTTGATCCTGTAAACCAATATCTAAAAACCGATCGCGCGATTAAATACGCAGAGCTATTTATCTTGCTAATACTTTTTGGCTTTATGGCGTTCGAAATTTTCAAAGGATATTCGGTACATCCGGTGCAATATACCTTGGTGGGTGTTTCTATGGCTTTGTTCTATTTATTATTGTTGTCTTTGTCTGAGCACATAGCCTTTAATACTGCTTATGTTATTGCAAGTGTTAGCTGTGCAGCGGTATTGGGAATTTATATTTCAGGTGTATTGGGAGAAATTAAACACGGTTTGCTGTTTAGTGTTGGCGTGTTGGTGTTATATGCAATTCTCTTTGGTTTACTAGCGGCAGAAGACTTTGCGCTATTAATGGGGTCGATTTTTGTATTCGTACTGGTTGGCACTGTAATGATAGTGACGCGCCGCGTTGATTGGTATCAGTTGGGAAAATCTAAAGCTAACGATGAGTCGACTGAGATTGCTCAACGCGATTGATAATATGGCTGATGCGATAGGCAAGGATGCCGAGCCAGCCGATTAATACAAGGAGTAAGGCGATGGTAATAAGGATGACAGCGCCGTAGCCTAACCACGAATCTTCGCTTGGGTTATGCCATAACAAGGCTAAACCTGCACCAAATAAAACAAGGCCACTAAAAAACAAAGCAACGCTCTGTTTTATATAGTGGCCCAGCGGGTATAGTAACCGTTTAGCGCGTTCTAACATTAATAGTAAGAATGATCGCCAGCTTGGTGCTCAGTCATATCTTTAACACCGGTTAATTCACCAGCAAAGATTTCTAGCATTTCTTTTTCAATGCCTTCTTTAAGGGTTACATCAACCATCGAACAACCGTTACAACCGCCGCCAAATTGTAGAATAGCGTTACCGTCGTCGGTAATTTCCATGAGTGTTACTTGACCACCATGGCTTGCTAGCTTTGGATTGATGTCTGATTGAATGAAGTAATCAACGCGATCAACCAATGGTGCATCATCGCTTACTTTACGCATCTTAGCGTTAGGCGCTTTAAGCGTTAATTGAGAGCCCATTTTGTCAGTGACATAATCGATTTCTGCTTCATTAAGATAAGGAACGCTTTGCTCATCAACAACAGCAGAAAAACCATTGTATTCAAAACGCTTATCGCTTTCTTCTAGCGCTTCTGGTGGGCAGTAAGATACGCCACATTCTGCGTTTGGCGTGCCAGGGTTAACGACAAAAACACGGATCGCTGTGTTCTCTGGCTGATTACTCAATAGCTCACTGAAATGAACTTGAGCTTGATCTGAAATTGAAATCATTAGCTACCTCGAAAATTGCTCTTTAATCTGACTAAAATGGTCAAGTTTTATATTCTACCGTGTTAATGGGGACGCGGATAGGAGATTTAAATACTTAGCTATAATTTTTCGTCCTTATTCACTAATAACAGTTCGTGCAACTACCCAATGTTGAATCTCAATAGTTTGTTGTTGGAGTATCGTCTCGCTAATTTCATGCATAGTTGCGCCCGTAGTGTATACGTCATCAACTAAGGCAATTGAATCATAGGTAATTGGTTTACGTAATTGAAAGGCGTTGTCTAAGTTGTGTTGTCGTTGCTTAGCGTCTAACTCAGCTTGTGACTGTGTTGAGCGATGCCGTTTAATGTTATCGATGACGGGAATGTTTAGATAGTGACTCAGTTCATAGGCGATTAATTGGGCTTGATTAAACCCTCGCTTTGCTTGTCGTTGCCAATGAAGAGGAACCGGTTGAATCGCTTGCGGCATGTCAATAATATCTTGATCTATAAGCTTATAAATACGCCGTGCTAAAAAATGGGCTAGTTCGCGCGCTAGGCTCATTTGCTGACGATATTTAAAATCGCTCAACAATTGCTTTATGGGCGTTTGATAATACCCACCACTCACAAGAATAAAATAAGGTTCTGATTGTTGGCATTGTCCGCACCATTTCACTGTTGCGGAGATGCTCTTGGCACAACCACTACATAATTGTTGAGGGAATATTAGATCTTCACGGCAAGTATCGCAGAGTCGATGTCGAAAATGGGGGGTCTGTTCTTGGCAAAGATAACAACCATGAGGTAAACCATTACGTAAAGTAATAACAGATTGCGTTATCCAGTGGTAAAACTTGAGTGATACAATACGATATCTGCTAGTCATAAGATTAACTATAGACGATAGAAAAGAGTATCGATGAATCGTTACTTTTTGAGTTTTATTCTGATTAATAAAGGTAATACTACGTGGTACATGTTGAAAAAATAGGTCAGGGCCCAGCGCTTGTCTTAGTGCATGGTTGGGGACTCAATAGTGGTGTTTGGGCGCAAGTTCAGATGTCTTTGGCTGAGAACTTTACTTTATATTGTGTTGATTTGCCGGGTTTTGGCCATAGTGAACAACGCGTTAATTCGAATATAGAGGCATGGGCTAAATCTGTGGCGCAAGTCATTGAAGAGCCTGCTGTATGGTTGGGATGGTCACTAGGTGGGTTGATCGCAACACAGGTTGCACTTGATTATCCTCAGCAAGTTAAAGGGCTCATTACGGTAGCTAGTTCTCCACGATTCTCTGAAAACGACCAATGGCCAGGAATCAAACCTGAAATAATGACAATGTTTACCAAGCAGTTGGCGACAGACTTTGCACAAACCTTAGAGCGATTTTTGGCAATTCAGGCAATGGGTAGCAACAGCGCGAAACGTGATATAAAAGCGCTAAAAGCCGTTCTTGATGAACGCCCACTTCCACAACAACAATCGTTGCACGACGGATTATTATTGTTAAATGATGTTGATTTACGTGAAGCACTTAAAAATATCGAACAACCCTTCTTGAGGATTTATGGCCGCTTAGATTCGTTAGTGCCAAGTAAGGTTATTAGCTTAGTTGATGAATTATCTCCAAAAAGTGAAAAGGTCATTTTCAAAAAAGCATCTCACGCGCCGTTCATTTCTCATGGTGATGAATTTATAGCGGTGGTAAAAGACTTTATGGCGACAGTTTAGCATTAAATTTAACTTTCAATTTTGTGATAATTGATTAATAATTAGACTAACCGCCAATTTAAAAAAGGGATACAAAATGAATATTCAATCTGCATTTGATTCCGGTGTTGCTGGATTTAATCAAGCGACCGAGCGAGCGGCGGAGTCTGCAAGAGAAATTAATCAACAACAAGTGACCCCAGCACAACCAAATGAAGAAGTTGCTGAAACTGAAATACCAGCACAACAAAATACGCCAGTAACTGAAAGTCTTATTAATTTACGTTTAGCAGAAACCCAAGCGCAAGCTTCTGCTAAAGTCATTGAAACTGCCGACAATATGTTAGGTAGTTTAATTGATACCAAGGTTTAAACATTTGCTATGAACATCACCACTAACTATCCAAACGTTAGTCTAGTTACCACTAATCCGGCGACCGATAGAGTTGCTCGTGATAACGCTGTGCGTCCTGTGGTACCGCCGGTGACTCAACCAAATAGCGCTGGCGCTGAACCAGCAGTCGCTGGTGATAAAGAAAAAGCTCAACCTAACTTACCAATCGCGCCAAGTCTTAATCCGACATATGACCAATTACAGCACTCACCTACTCAACCTAAAGAGTTAAACGAAAATCAAGAGCAGTCGGATCAACAACAAAATGAAGAGCGCGAACAATCCAACGATGATAATGAGCGCTTTACAGAGCAAGAACAAGCAAAGATCGATGAATTAAAAGATAGAGATCGTGAAGTTGTAGCCCATGAACTTGCACATGCAAATGCTGGTGGACAATATGCTGGCTCGCCAAGTTATACGTATGAAACTGGGCCCGATGGTGTTAAGTACGCTGTTGGTGGTGAGGTGCCTATTGATACATCAAAAATAACTGGTGATCCTCAAGCGACTATTGCAAAGGCTGCGCAAATTAAGCGTGCTGCACTAGCGCCAGCGGAGCCGTCAGGACAAGACCGAAAAGTCGCTGCACAAGCGGATCGTATGGCTGGTGAAGCTCGTAGTGAATTACTCGCAGAGAATAGCGCTGTTTCTAAGGATGATGAGGAAAGTGAAAGTAATTTCCGTATCGATAATGCGGTTGAGTCTGATCGCTTTAATGAAAAAGCAACTTTAGCGAAAGATGAAGAATTCCAACAAACAATTGTTAATAGAAGCCAGCATATTAATGCCTTCTATCAACAATCTAGCCAAGCTTCAAACCCTCAGTTTTATTCTCAAGCTTAATTCTTTCTCGCTGTATTAAATGCCGCAGCCATTGTTCCTTGGGTCGCTAATTTCTTTTTATTTTCTGTGTGATGATGCTTAGTACCGGATGTACTTTGTTGTTTCATCGATAATGCGATTCTTTTTCTAGCGACGTCAATATCGGTCACTCTAACTTTAACGACCTGTCCAACTTTCACCACTCTACGAGGATCACTCACAAAACCGTCGGCTAGCTGTGATATATGCACTAGGCCATCTTGATGTACACCAATATCGACAAATGCACCGAAATTAGCAACATTGGTTACAGTGCCTTCAAGTTCCATTTCTAATTCTAGATCATTAATTGTTTCAATACCTTCCATGAGTTCTGCCGCTTTAAAATCTCCGCGGGGATCACGTGCTGGACGCTTTAGTTCGTTGATAACATCAATGACTGTTGGTAATCCAATGTTAGTAGTGGTGAATTCTGTAGCCTTTAGATTATTGAGTAGACTATCGTTACCAATTAACTCTTTAATATTCTTCCCACATCTTTTCATTATATTGCTCGCCAAGTGATATGACTCAGGATGAACAGCACTAGCATCTAATGGCTCGTTTCCATTGCTAATACGCAAAAAACCAGCAGCCTGCTCATAAGCCTTAGGACCTAAGCGCGGTACCTTCAGTAGCTGTTTTCGGTTCTGAAATTTGCCAATTGATTCTCGAAAATGAACGATGTTATTGGCTAGCGTTGCATTCAGTCCACTCACTCTTTGTAAAAGAGGCGCAGAAGCGGTGTTTAATTCAACACCAACACCATTAACACAATCCTCGACAACTTCATTCAATCGTACGTTGAGTTGGTTTTCATTAACGTCATGTTGATATTGACCAACGCCTATTGCTTTAGGCTCTATTTTTACTAGTTCCGCGAGTGGATCTTGTAAGCGACGAGCAATAGAGACAGCACCGCGCAGAGATACGTCTAACGATGGAAATTCATTAGCTGCGAGTTCTGAGGCCGAATAAACTGAGGCTCCTGCTTCGCTAACAATGATTGTGGTTATATCTAGTTGATGCTGCTTTTTACAATCTAATACTAATTTTTCAGTTTCACGGGAGCCTGTGCCGTTACCAATACTGATTAACGTAATATGGTGGCGTTTGATTAGCGCTGCTAACGTTGAAATAGACTGTTGCCATTGATTTCTTGGTGCGTGTGGATAAATGGTTTCGGTTGTCAATAGTTTACTTTGCTTGTCAACTATCGCAGCTTTTACACCAGTGCGAATACCTGGATCTAATCCTAACGTTACTTGATTTCCAGCTGGAGCGGCCATTAATAAATCCGATAGGTTATTTGCAAAAACATCAATTGCTTGAGTTTCAGCGCTTTCTTTCGCTTTGTTAATGAGTTCATTAGTAACGCTCGGTAGGACTTTTAACTTCCAACATTGTTGCGCTACATCACTTAACCACAGCGACATTTTTGGATTACGCTGAGAGAGTTTGAGTGACTGGTTGATTAATTCAAGGCAGGGATGAATTTTAGGTTCAAAGCTGAGCGTTAAGTTTATTTGGAGTGCGCCAGCTGCTTTGCCTCTTAATAGTGCCATCATTCTGTGAGATGGAATTTTATTTATGGACTCCTGATGTGCAAAATAATCTTTAAATTTAGCGAGTATATTTGGATCGATTGCTGGTGTTTTCTTACGTGCTTGTTTGGCACTAATAATACCTTGTGACCACAATTGATGACGAATCTTATTCATCATTACAATGTCCTGAGGCAACTCTTCGCTAATAATTGCTGATGCACCTTCTAGTGCTTGCTCTGAACTTTTGATAGCAGATTGTGAAGCGATAAATGCACTCGCTAAAGTTTGTGGAGATTGATTGTTTGATGAGAGTAGCTGTTTTGCCAATGGTGCTAACCCCGCTTCAATGGCAAGTTGTCCTTTAGTTTTACGACTACTTTTAAAGGGTTTATATATTTCTTCTAATGCTGTTTTGCTTTGACACTGCTCGATAGAGCGTTGCAGTGATGAAGTTAACTTTTGGTTTTCAGTTAATGCTGCCAGAATTTTCGTTTTTCGATCAACTAATTCTCTTGTGTAATTTAATTCTCTAGATAATAGCCTCAATTGCGTGTCATCAAGTCCTTGAGTAGCCTCCTTTCGATAACGAGCAATAAAAGGAACCGTAGCTCCTTCATCTAGTAAATTGATAGCTGCTGTTGCTTGAATTAATGAAATGTCTATTTTCTTTGAAATGATATCGACGGTTTTGTTCACTAAGATTTCCGAAGTTTTATGTTACTTGATGAGTGATTTTAAGGATTGCTAATAATAGAGGATATACTATAGTGCGAACGTGGTATATAAAATATAACGTTAAAAACACAAGGAATAAATAATGAATATCTTAACTAAGAGCCTGTTTGCTCTTATTATTTTGTTTGGAATGAATGCTGATTTATTCGCAACTTCTAAGCAAATTCCTGTAAAGGATTTTTTTAAAAACCCTGGTTACAGCCAGTTACAATTATCACCCAATGGTAAGTATTTGGCAGCATTAATTGATGTATTAGACCGCCGAAATCTTATAGTCATGGAAACTAACAACCTTGCTAAATATGAAGTTTTGACAGGCTTTAAAAAGCAAAATGTTGGAAGCTTTTTCTGGGCAAATGATGAAAGAATAGTTTTTACAATGGATAGTAGTAATGGAATGGAGGCTTTAAGTCTTTATACAGTTGAACATGGAAAGAAAAAGCCAAAAATAGTTCAATTGCTGGGCGCAGAACCAACAACTCGAGGTGTCGTTACTGCAAGTATCGTTTCTACTCTGCCGGAAGAGCCTAATCATATTATCGTTTCTTACAACAGGCGTTATATCAAAGCGCCTGATCTTTATAAAGTTGCATTAGATAGCAAGTGGAATGGTAAAAAGAAACGTAATCACTCAATGAAATTAATTGCAGAGAATCCAGGTAATGTTGAAGGATGGATTGTGGATCATGATGGTGATGTTCGCGGTGCAATTTCTGTAGATGAATTAGTTGGGAAGTTCTTATATAAAGATAAAAATGAAAAAGAATTTAAAACATTAGCAACTTATAACATCTTTGATGAGCATATTTCACCGTTGGGCTTCACATATGACAATCAAAAAATGTACGTGTCTTCGAATATTGGACGTGATCGTAATGCTATTTACGAGTTTGACCCAAAAACAGCAAAACTTGGCAATTTAATTTATGAGCATGATGAAGTAGATGTTTCTGGTTTAATGATGTCACGTAAGCAGAAAAAACTTCTTGGTGTGTCATATACAGCTGACTATCCTGAAAGAGTGTATTTTGATGTAAAAGAAAAACAGCTCCAAGCCTCGTTAGAAAAAATCTTTAAAGGCAAAAGAGTTTCGACGGCTAGCATGGATAAAGAAGAAAAACTAAGAGTAATAGTTGCTTATGATGAAACGGATCCTGGCACTTACTACCTTTATGATGGTGTAAAAAATAAAATTAGCTTGTTGGCTAAGGTAATGGATTGGTTAAATCCAGAGCAGTTAGCTAAAATGAAGCCTTTCCGCTTTAAAAGTCGCGATGGTCTAACTTTACGTGGTTATGTTTCTGTACCTCGAGAAAGTAATGGAAAAAACCTGCCACTGATAATTAATCCTCATGGTGGTCCATATGGTGTAAGAGATAGCTGGGGATTTAATCCTGAAGTACAGTTCTTAGCTAGTCGTGGCTATGCTGTCGCGCAGGTGAACTTTCGTGGTTCAGGTGGTTACGGAAGAAAGTTTGAGCAAGCTGGTTACGACGGTAAATGGGGTGCTGAAATGCAGCACGACATTACAGATACTGTTGAATATCTGATTAGCCAAGGTATCGCAGATCCTGATCGTATTTGTATCTTTGGTGCAAGTTACGGTGGTTATGCAACGATGGCTGGATTAACGTTCACACCAGACCTTTATAAATGTGGCATTAATAATGTTGGTGTAACAGACGTAGGACTTCTATTTGATACACTGCCAAAGCATTGGGAAAATGGCCGTAAAGCATTAGAGAATCGTATTGGAGACCCAAAAGACGCTAAGTTGATGGAAAGAATGTCGCCACTTGCACATGTTAAAAATATTAAAGCTCCTGTGTTTATTATTCATGGTCGACGTGATATTCGAGTGAAAATGAAGCATGCTGATTTATTACGAAGTGAGCTTGACGAGCTAGGAAAAGAATATGAATGGCTTGTAAAAAATAAAGAAGGCCATGGTTTTAGAAAAGTTGAAAACAAAGTTGAAATGTATGAAAAAGTTGAGAAGTTTCTAAGTAAACACCTATAGAAACAACTTATCGGAATCAAGGCCAGCAATTCGCTGGCCTTTTTAATTATTTACCAAATACAGCTAACTCTTGAGCTAGTTGCTCTTTAACTTCCGTTCGCGCTAAAAATGCGTTGTTGAAAGTCGCTACTGCTGGCCAGCGAGTGGCGTCGATATCGAACTGTGTATGATAAAGGCTGAGCATGTGGCTGCCAATAGATAAGTCAGCGACACTGAATGAGTTACCGACAAAATAAGGTTTTCCAGCGAGTGTTTTCTCTAAATAATCTAATTGTGCTGGGATTAAATTAGTAAGTAAGTCATCAACTCGCGTCTGGTCTGTATCGTGTTGGAAAAACATTGGTCCAATGATGCGTTGATAATAAAGTGCAGAAACCACTTCTGAAAATTTGGTATCACTATATTCTTCTAGCGCAAGGGCTATTGCGTATTCTTCCGCGTTTTCAGGATACAGCGAGTTAGTGTTATTTGTACGTTCAAGATAAGCGATTATTACCGATGAGTCCGAGAATGCAGTGGTGTCATTGAGTCGATAAGCTGGAATTTTTCCAAATGGTGAGGCTGCGCGAAATTCAGGATCATCACTGCCTGGCATCGTTGGTTTTAATTCAGCACTAATGCCTTTAATTGCATGCGCTAGTAATGTTTTACGAACGTACGGTGAAGGTGGTACACCATAGATAATAGCCATATTTCATTTCCTCTTTATAAACCATTCGGTCTAGTTTTGTTTAAAAATATAAAGTGTATTCAGTATTCTTTGTTTAACTCAGTAATTTAAGGGTGAACGCATGCCACCTATTGAGTGGCTCACCACTGCTGAGTGCTTTCATCCTCAACATCGCGCCTTCCCAACTGTCGACGATAAAGTAAGCTGTTTGTTCGGCGTCAATATCAGATGATATTTCATTGTCCTGAATTCCTTGAGTAATGACATGCATGAAAACCTGCGACATACGCTGCAAGGTGTCATTGAGTTTCTGGGCGAACACGGGACATAAGTCGGTAAGCTCTTGCGTTAAATTGCCAATAGGACAGCCATAAGAAAAATTAGATTGTGAAAAATCGTCAAAGTAATGCTGGTGAAAAGCGGTTATTTTTTCACGACTGCTGAGTGCTGGATTATGCAAATGCAATGGAAGACTATTTTTAAACTGCTGACGATAGTGGTCAATAATGGCAAAGCCTAGTTGATCTTTGTCGTCAAAATGAAAATAGAATGAGCCTTTAGAGACATTGGCAGCTTTTAATATCTGCGCAATACCAGTGTGATTAAAGCCTTGTTGATAGATGAGTTGAGCGGCAGATTCGATAATGTTCTGCTTGGTCTGCTCACCTTTAGATAATGTATTCATAAAGCGATAATAGACCGAATGGTTTATTATTGCAATGACTGTTAATAACTATTGGTTATTTAGCCACCAAGACCGTTGGTATTGTCGGGTGTTATTTGTCGTTAAGTCGTCAAAATTAACCGATTGCCCAAAAATGGGAGAAAGCATTTGTGTATTGTGTTTAATGCTTGCGCTGAGTGCGCGATCTAGCGGTTCAAACCATTCATGAAGTGCCAAGTCAAAAGTCGAATTATGAATAGGCAGCATAAATTTACCTTTTAAATCAACATGAGCTTGGACACTTTGTTCTGGATTCATATGAATTTCATTCCATAGATCGTTGTAGGCGCCTGTTTCTACCATGGTAATATCAAATGGGCCGTAGCGTTCACCTATTTGTTTGAAACCTGGGAAGTAACCAGAATCACCACTAAAAAATACTTTACGTTGGCTGCTGTTTATCACCCAGCTTGCCCATAGTGTTTCATCTCGGTCAAACAGGCCACGGCCTGAAAAATGTTGCGCTGGCGTCGCAACAAATTCAATGCCTTCCAGTGTCACTGTTTGCCACCAATCACGCTCAATAATCTTGGTACTGTCGATAATATCTTCAATATGCTTACTTAAACCAAGTGGCACGACAAAGTGTTTAGTTTTCTCTGCAAGCGCTTCTAATGTGGCGCTATCTAGGTGGTCGTAATGATCATGACTCAAGACAACAACTGCAATTGTCGGCAAATCATCAACATTGATAGGCATTGGATGAAACCGCTTAGGGCCAGCCCATTGCACCATAGATGCTCTCTCACTAAATACGGGATCGGTCAGTATATAATGCCCATCTAATCGCAGTAGCTGTGATGAATGACCAAGGCGAAATAGAGCATCATGCGTTTCGCTGAGGATATCTGCCGTAATTTCATTGACGGGAATGTGTGTTGGTGTTGCTGCAGCACGTTTCGTCGTTGCATAAGCTTTGGTGATGTCCCAAATATTTCTCATACTTGTTGCGTAATTGATGTGTTGATTTAAAAACTTACCGTCGGATTTACGCGATGTATCATATTCGTATGGCTGGCTAATGGCATTGCTGTTCATAAGGGCTCCTGTCAACGTAACTATTGCACTAAAAATTAAAGTGGCAGATCTCATTTTTATTACCTAAAATGTAAACTATACGGTGTAGTTTATTTATTGTTTGTTGATAAGTAAACGTCATGAGTTAAAATAATCGAAATTATGTGATGTAAGTGTGTTGGTATGACAGAAGCAAAACAGACAAGAAGTGAGTTAAAACGCAGCGCTATTTTGGTGGCTGCCAATAATGCATTTAGACAAGACGGCGTTAAAGCTACTAGTATGGATAAGATTGCGGAATTGGCGCAGGTGTCTAAACGTACCGTTTACAATCACTTTTCAACTAAAGAAGCATTAGTACTTCAACTCCTCTCTGAGTTGTGGGGTGATGCCGTGATGAAGACAGGCATGACTTATCAGGCAGATGTGCCCATTGAGCAGCAACTCACTGATATTTTATTGTTAGAAGTGAAAACCATGGCTAGCGAAGAATATATTGCGCTAGTTCGCGTTGCGTTAGGGCACTTCTTATTTGAAGCGTCTGAACTGCAAGAAGAAATGTGTAAAATTCATAATCGCGAAACCGATCTTGAACGTTGGTTAAAAGCGGCGGTTGCTGATAATAGGCTGCAAATTGAAAATGTTGAAGTGGCGATGGAACAGTTGCATAGTTTATTGAAAGGTAGCTGTTTTTGGCCACAATTGATTCGTGTATGTGATGTGTTAACTGAGCAAGAAGGCAAGCAACTCGTTAACCGTAGTGTTGAGATGTTTTTGAATCAATATCAGATCAAAGGTTAGGCTTTTCATCAATGAAGAAGACTAATTTAGTGACACCAGCGGGTTGGAATAAACTTGATCAGGAGTTGAAGTATTTGTGGAAAGTAAAACGTCCTCAAGTGACTCGTGCTGTGTCTGAAGCTGCTGCTTTGGGGGATCGTAGTGAAAATGCCGAATATAAAGAAGGTAAACGCGAATTGCGTTCTATTGATCGTCGATTACAATTCTTAATGAAACGTTTAGAAGAGTTAGAAATTGTCCATCATGCCCCTTCACAAGAAGGAAAAGTGTATTTTGGTGCCTATGTCGAACTTGAAAACGATCAAGAGCAGCAGGCTATTTATCGCGTTGTAGGCCCAGATGAAATTGATGTCGATAATAATCACATTACTATTGACTCACCAATGGCTAGAGCCTTAATAGGTAAAGAAGTTGACGATGAAGTCACTGTTAAAACGCCCTCTGGTGAACTCGTTTGGTACATCAATAGAATTTACTACAAAGCATAATTCTCCAATCCTTAATTAAACATACTTTGTAACAAAGCACCGTCAAATTACACAATTGAGATTTTGCTTTATAAGCCGTTAGATTTTATAGTAATTGTTATTGAATCTAGTAGAGAAATAATCATGAGTCATGAAACCACCAAAATTCTAGTTGTCGATGACGATGCGCGCTTACGTAGCTTGCTAGAGCGTTATTTAGTCGAGCAAGGTTTTCAAGTGAGAACGGCCAACGATGGCGAGCAAATGGATCGACTGATGGAGCGAGAAAATTTTCACATGATGGTGCTAGATCTCATGTTACCTGGTGAAGATGGATTAACGATATGCCAGCGTCTACGTAAGAAAAATAACGACATCCCTATTTTGATGTTAACGGCTAAAGGTGACGAAGTTGATCGTATTATTGGTTTGGAGTTAGGGGCTGATGATTACCTACCTAAGCCATTTAATCCTCGTGAATTGTTGGCGCGAGTCAATGCTGTACTGCGTCGTCGTAGCAATGATGTGCCCGGCGCACCTTCACAAAATGAAGAAGAGATCGAATTTGGCGACTTTAAGTTAAATCTTGCAACTCGCGAGATGCATCATGGTGATGAAGTCACATCTCTCACATCTGGCGAATTCGCCGTCTTAAAATCGCTAGTAACCCATCCACGCGAACCATTATCACGAGATAAGTTAATGAATATGGCGCGTGGCCGAGATTATAGCGCGCTTGAACGTAGTATTGATGTCCAAGTTTCTCGTTTACGCCGCATGATTGAAGATGATCCAACGAATCCACGTTATATTCAAACAGTTTGGGGCTTAGGTTATGTATTTGTTCCTGACGGTCGTGCCCACTAATGAAGCGTTGGTTTCCTAAGAGTGCTTTTGGTCAAACGGCGCTCTTAATAGGTTTTCTATTGCTGATCAACCAACTTGTTTCTTATACGCTTGTTGCTAAGCATTATGTCGAGCCTAGCTTTAGACAGATAACAACACTGCTAGCAAAGCAAGTAAAACTGGTATTCATGAATATGCCAGAGCAAGGACGAGAGCAACTTCCTACCGACGAAATTCTTACCGAACAATTTAAAGAAGTCACTGGTTTACGTGTTTATCCTGCATATTTGGCCTCTCGTTATGGGCTGGATAAAGCGGTTCCTTATCGATTTATATCGGAACAAATGAGTGAGCACCTTGGCGGAAAAACAGAAGTTCGTGTCGCCAAAGAAGAGCTATTTATGGTGTGGATAAGACCGCCTCAAGATCCCTATATTTGGATTAAAATTCCGTTAGAGAAATTTGATGATAGTGAATTTTCGCCACTGACATTTTATCTTATTGTTATTGGTAGCCTGTCGTTAATAGGCGGGTGGCTGTTTGCCAGACATCTCACTAAACCGCTTCGAAACTTACAACTAGCGGCGAATCAGGTAGCAAAAGGTGAATTTCCAGAGCGCTTAGCATTTGAAGGCTCGTCTGAAGTTGTCGATCTAACAAGAGCTTTTAACTCAATGGCGTCAGGTATCAAGCAGCTAGAAGATGATCGCGCTTTGTTGATGGCGGGTATATCTCATGATTTACGAACGCCGCTGACGCGAATTCGCTTAGCGACAGAAATGCTTGATGATAAAGAATCATTCTTTAAAGAAGGTATTGAGCAAGATATTGATGATATGAATGAAATCATCGATCAATTTATTACCTATATTAAGTTAGATCGTGAAGAAATCGCAGAGCTTAATGATTTGAATGAAATTATCAGTCAAGAAGTGAAAGCTGAAGCGAGTCGTGGCCGTAATATCACTGCTAAGCTTGATAAAATCCCATTGATGATGCTTAGGGCTAATGCCCTTAAACGTGTGCTTGCTAATTTAATTAGTAATGCAATTCGCTACGGTGGCGGTGAAATTGAAATTCAGTCAGGTATATCTGGTCGAGGCGTTGCCTATTTCAAAGTAGAAGACAATGGTCCAGGTATTCCGATGGAGAATATCAAGCAACTCTTTAAGCCTTTTGTGCAAGGGGATAATGCGCGTGGTGGGCAGGGCAGCGGATTAGGTCTCGCCATAGTTCATCGTTTTGTAAACAATCACGGTGGTCGTGTACTCATTAAAAATCGCGATCAAGGTGGTCTTTGTGTACGGATTGAACTACCAATTTACAAATAAACTATTAATACTCTGTTTATAATAGGTTTTGCCTATTATATTTATCGTTTGTTTCATTTGGCATTTTGCATAATTTTTCTTCATACTGGTTTCATAGTCATTTAACACATGACACCTTTAAAATCAGTATGGAGAATAAAATGTTAGAAAATAAAGAAGGCCAATCAGTTCCTAATGTAACGTTTAAAACTCGTCATAACGACGAATGGTTAGATGTAACTACACAATCTCTTTTTGAAAATAAAACAGTCGTTGTATTCTCGTTACCAGGCGCTTTCACCCCAACATGTTCTTCAACGCATCTTCCTCGTTACAATGAGTTAGCGGGTGTATTAAAAGCGAACGGTGTTGATGAAATCGTTTGTATGTCTGTTAACGATACCTTTGTAATGAATGCATGGCTTAGCGATCAAGATGCTGAGAATATAACGGTTATTCCTGATGGTAATGGTGAATTCTCTGATGGTATGGGGATGTTAGTCGATAAAGAAGACCTTGGTTTTGGTAAGCGTAGCTGGCGTTATTCTATGCTGGTTAAAAATGGTGTTATCGAAAAAATGTTTATCGAGCCAAACAAACCAGGTGACCCGTTTGAAGTTTCTGACGCAGATACTATGCTTAACTATATAAATAGTGATGCTAAAGCACCAGCAGATGTTGCATTATTTAGTAAAGTTGGTTGTCCACATTGCGCCCGAGCTAAAGAATTACTAGCTAGTAAAGGTATGACATTCGAAGAGATTGTGGTTGGATCTGATGCGACTTTATTATCGTTACGAGCAATGACAGGAAGAACCACAGTACCACAAGTGTTTATTGCCGGTGAGCATATCGGTGGCGCTGATGAGTTAACCGCTCATTTAGCATAATGATAATGGAACAATGAGGACAGGATGATGATTGATTTGAAAGTGAAGGATTTTATAACGCAAAATGCTCCAGTGATTACATCAACAACATTGTTATCAGATGCCGTTGATAAGATTGAGCAAAGTGATCAAGATAGCGCTGTAGTGGTTGATAATGATCAAGTTGTTGGTATTTTAAGTGAACGCGATTGTTTAAAAACGCTTATCTCAAGTAGTTATTATTGTGATGGCGCACCGACTGTTAAAGAGTTTATGAAAAGCGATGTTGTGACTGTGAATGCTGACGATAATATTCATGATGTGGCAGCAAAGGTTATTTCAGATACGGCGGGATTTTGTGACCAAACATGTTTTCCGGTTATGCAAAATAATGTGTATGTAGGTCTTATTGGTGTTAAGGGATTGGTTGAGGCGCTCAATCAATATTTTAAAACCTGTCAAGCGTACTAAATATCGCCAAGTTCTTGTTGTTTCAACGTAAAAACCAATATCAATGATATTGGTTTTTTTATTTGGTTTGCGTGAAAATTGCACTCACTTCAAAGTTAGTCAAATAACTTGCACGAAAAGTAGGTCAAAATGCAATGATCCTGTACACTAGCCCGCTTTTTGAGCCACTGCCTTTTCGTCCACCGATGATTAGCTAACGAATAAATGAGTTTAATGATGAAATTTGCTGAATTGGGCCTATGTCCACAAATACTTGAAGCTGTTGCAGCCCAAGGTTATGAATCACCTTCACCGATTCAAGCTCAAGCTATTCCTGCTATTTTAGCCGGTAAAGATGTAATGGCGGCTGCGCAAACTGGTACTGGTAAAACAGCGGGTTTTACACTACCTATTTTAGAAAACTTAAGTAAAGGTAAGCCAGCTAAAGGCAATCAGGTTCGCTGTTTAGTGTTAACTCCTACTCGTGAGTTGGCTGCTCAAGTTGCTGAAAATGTTTCGCAATATAGTCAAAAGCTACCGTTAAAATCAACAGTCGTGTTTGGTGGCGTTAAGATTAATCCACAAATGCAAAAACTGCGCGGTGGTACTGATGTACTCGTGGCTACTCCTGGTCGTTTACTTGATCTATACAGCCAGCGAGCAATTCGTTTTGATGAGCTTGAAGTATTAGTATTGGATGAAGCTGACCGTATGTTAGATATGGGCTTTATTCACGACATTAAGCGCATTATTAAGATGTTGCCTAAAAAACGTCAAAACCTACTGTTTTCAGCGACATTCTCACAAGATATTCGTCAGTTAGCAAAAGGATTAATTAATGATCCTGTTGAAATATCGGTAACCCCAGAAAATTCAACTGTTGATCGCATTGAGCAATGGTTATGTCCATTAGATAAGGGTCGTAAAACGCAAGCATTGACCTTCTTAATCGAAGATAATGACTGGCAACAAGTGCTTGTCTTCTCTCGTACCAAACACGGTGCAAACCGTATTGCTAAACAATTGGAAGCAAAAGGACATAGCGCAGCGGCTATCCATGGTAACAAGAGTCAAGGTGCAAGAACAAAAGCATTAGCAGGCTTCAAAAGTGGTGAAATCAAAGTGCTTGTTGCTACAGATATCGCTGCGCGTGGATTAGACATTGAGCAATTGCCGCAAGTGGTAAATTTTGATTTACCTAATGTTGCTGAAGATTATGTACATCGTATCGGTCGTACTGGCCGAGCTGGTGCAACAGGTGAGGCTATTTCGTTAGTCAGTAATGATGAAATGCAGCAACTTCAAGATATTGAACGCTTGATCAAAATGTTGATTCCAAGAAAAGAGATTCCAGGTTTTGAAGCAATTCACCGCGTGCCTGAAACAGAATTAGACACTCGTCCAATTAAAGCTAAGAAGCCGAAAAAGCCTAGAAAGCCAAATCATGACCATAAAGATGGCCAGCGTTCTGGTGAAAATGCACGTGGGCATAAGCCTAAGAGTGCTAATGGGCGCCATAAGCAGGGCGATGGCGGTAACAAACAGGGAAATGGTGGAAACCCTCGCCGTAGTAATAATGGCGGTGGTAATAAGCCTGCAGGCGGCGCTAATAAAAATAGACGTTCACGCCCGCAAGTTTAAGATAGCGATTTAACCTACAGGTGTTAATAGCTCAATAATTGAGAACGTAGCACCTTGTGGGTCGTTAATGACAGAGAATCGACCCACTTCAGGAATTTGTGTTGGTGGAACGCAGATTACAGCACCTAGCTCTTGGGCTTTGTTGGCCATCTTTTCACAATCATCAACGGCGAAATAATTCATCCAGTGAGGTGGTGTGTCTCCCCACTCTTCAGTCATTTCTAGCATGCCACCTTCTTGATGAGATCCCACTTTTAACTCGGTGTATGTAATGCCCATCATGTCCTTGTCATCAAACTCCCAACCAAGCACTTGATGATAAAATGCCTTACTGTCTTCACGATTAAGTGTTGCCAGTTCGCTCCAACATAATGCACCTTCTACATCTCTTACTTCGATGCCTGTGTGTTGATTGGCTTGCCAGATAGCGAACACTGCACCATTTGGTTCTTGTAAAATGGCCATACGACCGGCATCCATTACGTTATGCGGGCCAGCAATTACAGTTGCGCCTAACGGCTCGGCAAGTGCGAGAGTGTCGTCAACGTTATCCACAGCAATATAAGTTAACCAGTTGGTCATTACGCCTTGTTCTTCTTGTTCTGGCATGCGCTGAAACATCGCGGCAACGATTTTGTCATTACAATGCATTTTTGTGTAAAACATGCCATCGCCAATATCTTCGTCGTCGGCGCGCCAATTGAATAAATCGCAGTAGAAAGATTTGGCTTGTTGCCAGTCGGCGGCTGTTAATTCTAGCCAACAGAATTGCCCTTGCTGTTTCTTGTCCATCGTTATCACCTTTGTTAAGAGTGGGAGTTTACACCCTAGCTGGTGAGTAAGTTGAATGCAAATTTAAACGATTTCAACTGGGAACGAGATGCTAAATACGGTTCCTTGATTAATTTCACTGGCGCAGTTAATAGTGCCATGAAGTTGATTAGTAACGATGTTATAAACAATGTTTAACCCCAAACCACTGCCACCGTTATCGCGATTAGTCGTATAGAAAGGCTCAAATATTTTACTTAAATTTTCGTGCTTTATGCCGCTTCCATCGTCAATTATCATTAGACTTAATTGATTGTTGGTTTGAGCAACCTTGATGTCGATTGCACCTTTTGTATTGGGGAATGCGTGAATGCTGGCATTAAGCACAAGGTTAGAAATAATTTGCGCAAATGAACCGGGGCAGCCATTAATCGTTAAGTCAGGATCGCAAGATACTTCGATGGTGATTTGTTGCTGCTTAATAACGTGATGAATACTCGTGAGTATCTCTTCAATATATTCAGCCACATTAAAAACGCGAGATTGTGATGAACTTTGATCGACAGAGACCTGCTTAAAGCTTCGTACTAGCTCTGCTGTACGCTCTAGATTGCGCATTAGTAACTCCGCAATTTCCTTAGACGCACCCAAATAGCTATCAAAGTCACTTTTTTTCATTTTTTGTTGTTGATATTTGTGGTCAATATCTTTATTTAGCTCGAGAAAGTGTGTCGCTGCTGTTAAGCCGATACCAACAGGGGTATTTATTTCATGTGCAACCCCTGCAACTAGGCCACCTAAACTCGCCATTTTTTCTGATTCAATGAGCTGCTGTTGCGCTTCTTTAAGTTCTTTAATTGATGACTCAAGCTCAGCGTTGCTATTCATTAATTGGGCATTATGCGTTATTTGGGCTTCTTCTAGTTGTTTTTTATCATTGATATCCCGCCACACCACGTGCACTGTATTCTCATTATTACGAATAATTTGTGTGAGTACTATTTCAACCCAAAACAGCTGTTCATCAGCTTTTTTGAAAACCCATTCAAAACGTTGTGAGCCGTCGCTTGAGCAAAGCTCATCGATGTTTTCTCTTTGTTCTGCAGATATTTGTCCATTCGGTTGTTGTACCGGCGATATATCGACAGGCGTTAAGCCAATGATTTGATGCTTGTCATTAAAACCCAGCATGGCAATGGCAGCATTATTACAATCAGTGTATATACCGTCTGTCATTAGTAGTAAGCCATCTGACGTATCGTAGAATAAGGTTTCAAAAATTTCTTTTTGTTCTTGCAGTTCAGCCATGCTTTGAGAGAGTTCGTCATGAGATTGAGAGACTTGTTTTTTAGCAATTTTCACGCGGCGATAGCTGTGGAAAAATATCAGTGTAATAACGAAAAAAACCAGTAATATCCAATAAATAATTTCATAATCGATGGCGGTTTTTATGCTGCGTTTTACCCACCGTTGGCGAATTTCATTATGAGTAGCATCATCGATTGATGTGAGTACTTTATTGATAATCGACAGCAAGGTTTGTTGATCGTCGTGCACCATGATGCGATGAGAAAATCCTGCATCTAATTGACCGACAATCTTGAGCCGATGATAGCGTGTCTCTAATTGAAATATAGCGACAGCCATATGGCCAATATATGCGTCGGCTTTTTTCTTATCGACTAAAGACAGCGCTTGAGCCATTGAACTTGTCTCGATGATTTTAGCTTCTGGGTATTGTTTTTTAATGAAATAAAACACAGGATCGCCCTTTGGGAGGGCGATTGTTTTATTAGATAGTTCGCTCAATGTATCGACAAATGAAGCGTCTTCTCCCATGACAATACCAAAGTTAAAAAATGAAAACTCATTAGAGATAATGCCAGACGAAGCGTGTTGCTCAATGTCGGTGATTCCGGGAATGAGATCAATACGTTGTTGCTCAAATGCTTTAATAACACCCGGCCATGTTTGTTCTTCAATTAAGGTAAATTCAATACCAGTTTTTGCGCTAATAATATCTAGATAATCGGCCATTAAACCGCTGAATTTTCCATTTTCTACAATGGACAATGGATGCCAATTAACTTCAGAAAAGCGAATTACTGGATGAGAGTCGAGGTAGCGTTGTTCTTGATTGGTAAACGCCAGTTCATTATTTTGATAATTGAGTCGATGATAGATAGCCGAAATATAACTAAATCGAGTTTGATCTCTAAAATGCTGAATATTGGGGATTAAACTAGTACCTTTTAAACTGTTGTTAATATGTTCGTCGGCAAAGTAGACGTTGAGAAATCCCTGAGGTGAAGCAACTTTGTCGAATATATTAATAATATCTTGCTGGTTAAAGTAGGGGGTAGAAGCTGTTGGAATAACAGACTGTGAAATAAGTTGTTGCTGATTATCAAATACATCTATTCGCTCGATATACGGAAGGCTAACTAAGGTGTCGAGTAATGACTTGAGTGGTGTTGGATCAGGAGAATACATGTGGTTGGCAATAATGGCTGAGAATAGTTGGGCTGCTTCGTTTTTATGTTGAATGACGTTATTAGTATACTGCTTAATAATGTAATCGTATTCTCCACTCTCCTTAATGTTTTTTAGTCCTCGATTAAATCTGTCGCGAATGTACTTATCTCTGAATCCAACTTGAGTCGCATTGCGTTTTTGAAATGGATAATGAAAACTAAATTTTTCAATTCCTTGGCTATTTTTGTGCTGTGCATGCCATGCAAATATGCGTTTATCGATAACTAGCACGTCACCTTCACCCTGTAAAAATGACGCGACTTGCTGCTGTTGAAATTTGTATTCACGGTAGTTGTCTGGACGAGTTTGCGGGTTAAATAATTCGTAATAATCATTACCAAGATATTTATAGGCGTCGACAAAAGAAAGCGTAGCTAGGCCGTCAAGTTGATTAACTTCGTTAATGGTTAGGTTGTCGCTTTTTCTAGAGACAACGATATTTTCAAAAGTAACGAAAGAATCGGAATAATAATAACCATCGTTTTTTGCATTAACTGCAATTTTAGCGTCTAAATTGGCGTTGTTATTTAATGCTTGATGGAGCAATGGTGTTGAAAGGTATTGGGCGTTATATATTTCAATACCTTGGTTTTTCAGTACGCGATACATTAAATCATATTCAATTCCTCGAATTTTAGGGTGGTCTAATGTAAACGGTTCTTTGCCTAATCCAAAAGCAAGATTGAGTCCGGTTTTGTGATGAGTAGCCGTTAACCAGTCGTTGGTAATTATCTTCTTTCTGGACTGACTAATGAGCATGAGTGATTTGCTTAAGATGCTTTTCAGAAGCAGATCGTTGGGCTGTATTTGCATCGCGATATGTTGACGTGACTGGTCGTGTAACGGAATAGTCTTGATGCCGTGTATAAAGTTGTTTTCAATAAATTGTGAAATTAAATAGTTATCTCCCCATAAAGCATCTGCCTCATTGGCATTGAGAAGTTGTAATGCATGATTGTAATCATCTGCATAAATGATTGTTGTTTCTTTATTTAGCTGATTTGAAATGTCTTGATAGCGCGAGTTTTTTATAATGAGTAAGCTCTTATTTTTCAGATCGGATAAATCGCTAATGTCGTTACGTGAGTCGCTAATAAATAAAGATGAGTCTAAGCTTAAATAATTAGTGGTGGTCGAATTCGTGTATTGAAAAAGGCTACTAGTAAAGTTAGCTGGGATGATATCAATTAATTGATCTTCAAATGATTGCTGCAATTGTTCTCGGCTGTTATTAACCGCTTGAAATGAAAGGCCGGAGGTCTTTGACACCTCAGCGATAATATCACCAACAATCCCATTGATAGCATGCTTTTGATTGGAAAAAAGATATGGCTTCCAAGTATCTACACCTACTTTTATTGGTGGGGCCTCGCTAATATAAGCTAACTCTTCATCAGTAAATAACCGGTTATTGTTACTCGTGTTAAACCATTTTTCAGTTAACGCTGCTAGTTGTTCTTTTGAAATTGATGTTACGCCTTTATTTATGATCTTATGGAGCAAAGGCTGGCTGTTATGCGTCGCAATGGCTAGATTGCCTGTGTTGTTAATTATTGCTGCAGCCAATTTTAATCCCATCTTCTTTGCTTTATCGCTATTAGCGTGCGTAAAAATAGTTGCGTCCACTCGACCTGAAGCGACTGCTTGATAGCCGGCATCAGTTGAGGGCAAGTATTGAATTTCTTTTGGGGTTACATGTTGTTTTATATAATCACTTATTAGGTGGTTTTTAAAAATGGCAATGCGTTTTCCTTCCAGATCTTGCAGTGACTTAATGTCATTATTGTCGTTCTTGGTGAGGACATGCTGTGCTGCAAAGTAATAAACAGGAGAAAACGATAGATACTGTTGTCGCTCTGGCGTTGGAGTTACTGACATCAATGCCCTTATTTTCCCAGCCACTAGTTCGTCAAAGGCTTGAGACCACGAACTATGGCGTTTGATTGAAAAATCTGTCTGCAGGTTTTTGTTAATTAACGCGATAAGTTCCTTATTAAAACCGTCAACACGGCCTTGTTGATTGATAAATACAAAAGGATACCAGCTATGATCAGACGCAATTTCTACTCCAGGATTAGCAGCTAGCCATTGACGCTCTTTGGGGGTTAATAATGAAGGATTATGATGATGTAAGGTAGGAGTAACGAGCGATTGCTGATTCACAGAAGCAGCTGCTGTATTAACAGTACTTAACAGGGCAATAATGCTTAGCAGTGACAACAAGAAAGTTTTCATGAATTGCCCAGATAATGGTTAACGAAAATACAATTGAATTTTAAGTATAGTCGTTAACCATGAATACGCAGGGCGCAGCGCAGATTAATCCATCAAGTGCTCTAATCCATAGACAAGCGCGTTACGTTCAACTACTTTCTTACAGGCCAATACAACACCAGGCATAAAAGACTCGCGGTGTTGGGAGTTGTGTTCAATCTTCAGTGTTTCACTCAAGCCACCAAAGAATACGGTTTGCTGAGCAACAACGCCCGGTAGACGAATTGAGTGGAGTTTAACGCCGTGTAATTGTGCGCCGCGAGCACCTTCAAATAGCTCTTTGTCGCTGGTGGTTTGCGGTGTGCCGGTACGTGCTTGGGCAATCATTTCCGCGGTGCGCAACCCAGTGCCTGATGGACTTTCTTCTTTTTGTGGACTGTGGGCTTCAATAACTTCAACATCGGGTAGATATTTAGCTGCTTCGGCAGAGAATTTCATCATTAGTACTGCGCCGACACTAAAGTTAGGGGCAATTAAACCGCCTAGTCGTTTGTCTTGAGATAATGCTTGTAGCTCTTGTACTTGGCTTTCTAAAAATCCACTGGTACCGATAACAGGACAAGCACCATTATTTAGAATGGTCTTTGTATTGTCGTAACCTGCTGATGCGGCCGTAAAGTCTACGACCACTTGAGGTCTTAAACGTGTAATGGTTGCTGCTAAGTCGTCTTGATAATCAATTTCGCCTACTAAATTTAAAGCAGGATCGTTATTAATAGCACTAACTGCTTCTTTTCCCATGCGCCCATTGGCGCCGTTTACTAATACGTTAATCATTGTCGTGTTATTTACCTAATGCAGATTTTAGTGCCGCTAAACATAACGCGACATTTTCGTTGCGCGCCGCGTAGCCCATCAAACCAATGCGCCATGCTTTACCAGCGAGTGCGCCTAAGCCTGCACCAATTTCTAAGTTATAGTCATTTAGTAATGTTCCGCGAATGGCTGCATCATCAGCACCTTCTGGAATTACTACGGTGTTTAATTGTGGTAGTCGATGCGCTTCATCAACAATAAACTCAATACCCATTTCAGTTAAGCCAGCCTTGAGTTTTTCGTGCTGTGCTTGGTGGCGAGCCCATGCGTTCTCTAAACCTTCTTCTTGTAGCATAACTAGCGACTCATGTAGTGCATATAACGAGTTTACAGGAGCCGTATGATGATAACTACGCTTTCCTTGGCCACTCCAATAACTCATCACCAGCGTTTGGTCTAGGAACCAGCTTGGTACTTTACCATCACGTTGACTTAATTTTTCAATGGCACGTGGGCCAAAACTCACAGGGGAAATGCCCGGAACACAAGATAAACATTTTTGGCTGCCTGAATAAATGGCGTCTATACCCCATTCATCGACGCGTAATTCGACGCCACCTAATGACGTTACTGCATCAACGATAGTCAGTGCATCGTGTTCTTGCGCTAGTGCACATAAGGTTTTTGCATCAGATAATGCACCCGTTGATGTCTCGGCATGAACAAAGGCTAAAAACTTAGCATCAGGATGATCTTGTAGCGCCTGTGTTACTTTATCAACAGAAACAGGGTGACCCCACTCGTCATTAATCACAACAGCTGTAGCGCCTAAACGCTCTACATTTTCCACCATACGCATGCCAAACACACCGTTTACACAAACAATCACTTTGTCTTGGGGCTCAACTAAGTTAACAAAACAGGTTTCCATGCCTGCACTACCAGGTGCTGATACCGCAATAGTAAACTCGTTTTTAGTTTGAAATGCATACTGAAGGAGACTTTTTACTTCATCCATCATTCCAACAAACTCTGGATCTAAATGACCAATAGTAGGACGGCCTAATGCTTGTAAAACGCGTGGCGATACATCACTTGGCCCTGGACCCATTAACGTGCGCGGCGTTGGATGAAATGATGAAATAGTCATGAATTAAGTCCTTTAATGGGTTAAAAATAAATTGTAAACAGGGTTATCACTTTCGTTCTTATACTGATACCCAAGCTGCTCTAAATGTTTGATAAATTCATCGTATTGCTCATCTGGCAATTCGAATCCTGCTAATACTCTGCCAAAAGCAGCGCCATGATTACGATAATGGAATAAGGTTATATTCCAATTCTCCCCCAGCGTCGCTAAGAAATTTGTTAATGCGCCGGGACATTCTGGAAACTCAAAGCTAAAGAGCTTTTCTTGCACCATTTCCTGAGGGCGGCCGCCAACCATATAACGAACGTGTAATTTTGCCAATTCATTATGTGATAAGTCTTGTGCGGGATAGCCCTGTTCGGTCAAGTTATTAATGGTTGAATTGAGTTCTGTTTCGCCGTTGGCGAGACGTAAACCAACAAAAATACTCGCGTTACTCCGATTAGCAAAACGGTAATTAAATTCAGTAATAGGTCTGCCATCTAAAATTTGGCAAAAACGGCGAAAGCTGCCTTTTTTCTCCGGAATAGTCACGGCGAGCACACCTTCTTTTTGCTCACCTAACTCACAACGTTCAGAGACATAACGCAGGCCATGAAAGTTAACATTAGCGCCCGACAAAATAGCCACAAGGTGTTGTTGTTCAACATTATACTGTGCGCAGTATTTCTTTAAGCCAGCTAATGCTAACGCGCCAGAAGGTTCAGCAATAGCACGAGTATCTTCAAAAATATCTTTTACCGCAGCACAGATTTCATCGCTTGATACCGTAATCATTTCGTCAACATAATCTTTGGCGAGCCTAAAGGGTTCATCGCCAACACGTTTAACGGCAACACCATCGGCAAATAAACCGACGCGATCTAAATCTGTTGGTTGTCCTGCTTCTAAAGCAGCACACAAGCAGGCTGAATCTTGGGATTCTACGCCGATAATCTTGATATCGGGACGTACCATTTTTAAATACACAGCAACGCCAGCAATTAAGCCACCACCGCCAACAGGAACGAACACTTGATTGATTTTGCGATGTTGTTGCAATAACTCCATCGCAACAGTGCCTTGACCAGCGATGACATCTTCATCATCAAAGGGAGGAACAAATACGCGTCCTTCAATATTTGAGAGTTCTTTGGCGTGAGCATAGGCTTGGTCAAAGTTATCGCCATGTAAAACGACATGACCACCGTGTAATTTAACGGACTCCACCTTGATATCTGGTGTCGTGCGCGGCATGACGATGGTGGCGGTTGTTTTTTTACGTGTCGCAGATAATGCAACTCCTTGTGCGTGATTACCCGCTGATGCGGTAACAACGCCACAGGCTAGCTGCTCGTCAGTCAACTGAGCAATTTTGTTATAAGCACCGCGCAGCTTGAAGCTAAATACTGGCTGTTTGTCTTCACGCTTTAATAAAATTGTATTGTTTAAACGCGTCGATAGCTTTGCTAGTGAATCCAATGGCGTCACTATGGCGGCGTCATAAACAGGGGCTTGGAGGATTTTTGTCAAATAATCCAAGCCGCTCAGTGGTTTTACGTGCTGCGTCATTAGTCTTCCTTGTCAAGCAGAGCGGCATTTCTGACCGCACCTTTATCTGCGCTGGTGGCTAACATCGCGTAGGCTTTTAATGCTGTTGTTAATGGACGAACTCGTGATACTGGCTGCCATGCGGCTTTGCCTTTGGCATTCATTGTTGCGCGGCGCTCAGCAAGGGCTTCGTCGCTAATCTTGATGGCAATAGAGCGCTTAGGAATATCGATATCGATGATATCGCCTTCTTCGACTAATGCAATATCACCGCCATTAGCGGCCTCTGGTGATACGTGACCGATTGATAAACCTGATGTACCACCCGAGAAGCGACCATCGGTGATTAGTGCGCAAGCCTTACCTAGTCCCATCGACTTCAGGTACGTTGTCGGATATAGCATTTCCTGCATGCCTGGACCGCCTTTCGGCCCTTCATAACGGATAATGACGACATCACCAGCAACAATTTTTCCACTCAAAATACCTTCAACCGCGCTGTCTTGGCTTTCAAATATTCGAGCTGGGCCGGTAAATGTTAGATTGTCATCATCAACACCTGCTGTTTTAACGATACAGCCATCTTGGGCAAGATTGCCGGATAGTACAGCGAGACCACCTTCTAAGCTAAAGGCATTTTCAAGGCTGCGAATACAACCGCTTTCGCGATCGTCATCTAAGGTGTCCCAGCGACAAGACTGGCTAAAAGCTTTGGTGGTGCGAATGCCTGCTGGGCCCGCACGATAGAAATCTTTTACCGCTTGATCTTGAGTAATGGTGATATCGTACTGTTCGATAATTTGAGCCAAAGATAATCCCAACATGCTACGTACTTCAGTGTGTAACAAGTTAGCACGAGCCAGTTCTCCCAAGATAGAAACGATACCACCAGCGCGATGGACATCTTCCATGTGATAGTCAGGGGTTGATGGCGCGACTTTACACAGTTGAGGTACTTGGCGTGATAAGCGATCGATATCGTCCATCGTGAAATCGACATCGCCTTCTAGTGCGATGGCTAATAGGTGTAATACCGTGTTGGTTGAACCGCCCATCGCGATATCAAGTGTCATTGCGTTTTCAAACGCTTTTTTCGTTGCGATAGCACGTGGCAAGGCGAGCGGATCATCATTTTTATAAAATGCTTCACACATATCCATAATGCGTTTTCCGGCATTTAAGAAAAGCGCTTCACGATCGCTATGGGTTGCTAATAATGAACCATTGCCCGGTTGTGCTAGACCTAACGCTTCCGCCAAACAGTTCATTGAGTTGGCAGTAAACATGCCAGAACAAGAGCCACAGGTAGGGCAGGCACTACGCTCGATTTGATCGCTTTGCTCATCGGATACGTTTTTATCGGCGCCTTGAATCATCGCATCGACTAAATCGAGTTTGATAATTTGTTCTGAAAGCTTGGTTTTACCTGCTTCCATTGGGCCACCTGAGACAAAAATAACTGGAATGTTTAAACGCATCGCCGCCATTAACATGCCCGGCGTGATTTTGTCACAGTTGGAAATACACACCATGGCATCAGCACAGTGCGCGTTTACCATATATTCAACAGAATCAGCAATGAGTTCACGAGATGGCAAGCTATAAAGCATGCCACTGTGACCCATGGCGATACCGTCATCAACAGCAATAGTATTGAATTCTTTTGCAACACCACCTGCTTCTTCAATCGCACCCGCGACTAACTGTCCCATATCTTTTAAATGTACGTGACCCGGTACGAATTGAGTAAACGAGTTTACTACCGCAACAATTGGCTTACCAAAATCATCATCCGTCATGCCTGTTGCTCGCCACAGTGCACGAGCACCTGCCATGTTACGCCCTTGAGTACTGGTTGCTGATCTTAGTTTTGCCATGATAATTCCTACTTATTTGCGGAGTCCCGCTCATTAATTTTTAAATTTGGTTATGCGCTTTTAGACGTTTGCATCATATTTAGTTCGGTGACGTCTTTAACGTCAACCAGCTTAGCTAGCTGGTTGGTAAGCAAGTGCAGTGCGCGTTGGCTACTAACGGTGAGTATCAGTTCACCGTCTTCATGCTGCCAATTTAATTGATCGATTTTATAGCCACGATGACGAACGACACGAAGTACGCGTTCTAAAACTTCGGGTGATTGATTCACAACAAGCTTAAGTTGATGTTGAGCTAAGGACATTTATACTTTCTCCATCATATCGGCGTTTGAAGCACCAGGTGGCACCAGTGGCCACACGTTATCAGCTTCATTGATACGTACGTGTAATAAGAATGCGCCGTTGCTGTTAATCATTTCATCCAGTGCTGGAGCAACATCTGCTTGCATGGTGATAGTTCGTGCTTGAATATTAAAGGCCGACGCGAGTGTGACAAAATCTGGATTGTCGGTAAGTATGGTTTCACTGTAGCGCTCTTCAAAAAACAGCTGTTGCCACTGGCGCACCATGCCTAATCGTTGGTTATCAATCAGCACGATTTTGACATTAAGCTGTTCACGCTTGATGGTGCCAAGTTCTTGTACGTTCATCATGAAAGAACCGTCACCTGACACGACAACAACAGGATCTTGACGACCACGGGCGTGTCGAGCGCCGATAGCAGCAGGTAGCCCGAAGCCCATAGTACCAAGCCCTGAGCTTGATAAATGATTTTCAGGACGGGTAAAATTCATATGTTGAGCAACCCACATTTGATGCTGTCCAACATCACAGCTCACAACGGCGTTACTCGGTAGTTTTTCAGAGAGCTGATTAAGCAATTTAGGGGCGTAGATGCTGCGGTACGGTGCATCGTAGTTCCAATTATATTGCACTTTAAGATCGCGACAATATTGCTGCCATTCGTGAATGCTCAATGTCGTTGTTAGTGCAGGTAAAATATCTTTTAAATCACCACACAGTGATACATCTGATTGGCGTAATTTATTGATTTCAGCAGGATCGATATCGATATGTAAAACACGGGCATTAGAAGCAAAGCTTTCTAAGCGACCTGTCACACGATCATCAAAACGCGCGCCAATAACGACTAACAAATCACATTCGTGTACACATAGGTTTGCTGCTTTAGTGCCGTGCATCCCTAACATGCCTAAGGCATAAGGTTTTGAATTGGGAATAGCACCGATGCCTTTCAGCGTTGTTACAGACGGAATGCCTGTGGCATCAACAAAGCCTTGTAGTTCATCAACCGCGTTTGCCATGCCAACGCCGCCGCCAACGTATAAAATAGGCTGTTTAGCGTTTGCTAGTAGCTGTTTTGCTGCTTCTAAGCGCTCATCATCGTACTGGGTAATAGGGTCTTTAGTTGAGATTGTTAGTGCTGCTTCAACTTCGGCTAATTGAATATCTTTTGGGATATCAACAAGCACTGGGCCTGGACGGCCTGACTTAGCAACGGTAAACGCTTGCTGCAATACATTTGCTAGCTCGTCCTTATCCGTCACCATGAAGCTGTGCTTAGTGCAAGCCAGTGATAACCCTAAAACGTCCATTTCTTGGAAGGCATCAGTACCGATGACCGCTGATGTAACCTGACCTGTGATGGCTACAATGGGTACTGAGTCCATGTATGCATCGGCAAGGCCGGTAATGAGGTTGGTGGCGCCGGGTCCAGATGTGGCGATACAAACCCCAACTTTGCCACTCGCTCTAGCATAACCAAGCGCAGAAAATGCAGCCCCTTGTTCATGACGACACAAAACGTGTTTTAAACCGCCGTCGTATAACGCATCGTAGACGGGCATGATTGCGCCGCCTGGATAGCCAAATACGGTTGTGATCCCTTCTTGTTTTAAATAACTAACTAATAAATCTGCACCGCGCATTTTGTGTTATCCATTGCTATTGATATAAAAAAACCCCCGAAACTTGCGTGTCGGGGGTTTTATGTAATTCGCTTGGCTTAATTAAGCACTAGCTCCCCGACGCTGTGGTGCAATGACCACGACGATAATGTTAATAATCAGGATTAGCTTGTTAATTAAGCGCATGTAAAAATTCTCTTACAGCCCGTTGGAGGCTTATTGGAACCTAAAGTGTTGACAAGTTGTATCACGATGATTTTGTAAACACAACCAAGTATTAATAACTATTTTTTAACACCTAGTGATTATCGGTATAGAACAGTTTACTTATACCTACAAAACAACGATATAGCATTTAAGTTATCTTTAGTATTAATGCTGTTTATTTTGAGTCTAGCGCTACAGCTAAGGGCGAAAGGGTGATAGATGTTCTATTCTTGTTACCTAATGGACTATTTAGGATTGAACAAAATGTCACTAGCTGTCGTCTATAGTCGTGCCAAGGTTGGGGTTGAAGCGCCGCTTGTTAATGTTGAAGTTCATTTGAGTAATGGACTACCCGCTTTCTCCATTGTTGGTTTACCTGAAGCTTCCGTTCGAGAATCTCGAGATAGAGTGCGCAGTGCACTCATTAATGCTGGATTTGAGTTTCCTGCTAAGCGTATTACCGTCAACTTGGCGCCAGCGGACTTGCCGAAGGAAGGGGGGCGTTTTGACTTGGCCATTGCGATTGGAATTTTAGCTGCTTCTGAACAAGTGCCAGCACAATTTATTTCGGGCTACGAGTTTTATGGTGAATTAGCATTATCGGGATCGTTACGTAAAGTCTTAGGTATTCTCCCTGCCGCGCTCGCGGCTAATAAAATAAAGCGACAGGTAATAGCATCAGCACAAAATCAACACGAACTCGCATTGCTGGAAAATCCCGATAATAAAGTCGCTAGTCAATTATTAGAAGTAACGGCGTTTTTGCATGGCCAACATGCGTTAGAAACACCGCAACCTATGGTGGAATTATCCGCGCCCGAGCAATTAGATTTACAAGATGTAATTGGACAACCATTGGCTAAACGAGCGCTAGAAATAGCAGCAGCTGGTGGGCATAATATTCTAACATTGTACGGCATTACACACAATATTATTCTGATAATTATTTCAATAAAAAATACATTTTCTTTATCACATAAAGTTAACTTTATGCACTAAGCAAGGATGATAAATATCATGGATGAACAAACCAAAAATATCACTTTAGAGCAATTAATAAATCAAAATGAAATATCACCAATTTCAATTAAAACTATTCACCTTTTAACTGATGATTTAGATAAATTTATTATTGCAATTACATGGAGTGAAGGAAGTGAAAGCCACTTTAAAATGTTTAGACAACAAGAACATTTTAAAGTATTAGTTTTTAATAAATTTCTATCTACATACAATAAACTTTGGTATGAGCAGGCTACACAGTGGTTAAATAGTCCTAGAATCCCTCTAAAGTTAAATGCTTAGTAAAAGCATTCCATATAAATTTGTGAAAATCTGGAGTTGTACAGTGTTTATCAGATTCTTTGTTTTTATTTTTATTTTCTTAAATATTAGTGTTGCAAGTAGTAACGAATTTAAATCATTTTCTAGTGCTAAAAAACACTTATCAAAGCAAGTGAATGCTAATACTAAAACAATTTATTGCGGTTGTAGTATTAAAAAACAGGGTAAAAAGCTTGTTCCTGATCCTGCTTCGTGTGGCTATGTCCCACGAAATGAATTAACTAAAAAGGGCAAAGTAAATGCTAGAGCAAAACGGATCGAGTGGGAGCATATAGTGGCTGCCGCAGATTTCGGGAATCAGCTTCAATGTTGGCAGTATGGAGGAAGAAAAAACTGTAAAAAAGTTAGTGCCAAATTTAGAAAAATGGAAGCTGATATTAATAATTTAGCCCCTGCAATAGGTGAAATAAATGCAGACAGGTCAAACTATCGTTTTGGCATGATTGAAGGTGAAAAACGTGCTTACGGGGCTTGTGATGTAGAAATAGACTTTAAGCAACGTGTGATTGAGCCACCACCAGAAGCCCGTAAGAAAATTGCAGAGACTTATTATTATATGCAACGAACCTACGGACTAAAAATTTCTAAAAAGCAGAAGAAGCTATTTGATGCTTGGTTGATACATTAATTCTTTGTTGCAAATCAAAAAGTAAAGAGGTGTGGTTTTTGATTCGTTGGCATCTCTGATATAGTGCGTGTAGCAAAAAACAGGAGCAACGCTTAATGAGGGAATATGACAACCATTGCTGATATTCGAGAAATGATCTCTGCAAATAATATAAAGCCTGATACGGATAATATATTATTTGAAGGCACGTTACAAAATGCCAATTCTGAAGAACAAACATATCATATTTATAATGGATTAGATCCAATCAGGGCAAACCTATGTGATTCCCTATGGGGTGCTTTTACTTTAAAGTTGATCGAATTTATTAAGTCACAAAATTACATGCAAGAAGAACTCGAAAAAGTCGCTGATTCTATTCAAATTGATGATTATAAATGGGATTGGTTGACAAAAGTTTATTTTCATAAGGGCGATGAATACGAGTGGTTTTTTTTAGATATTGATAATAAACCGCAAGCAGCTTGTCTAATATATCATCCTAAGAAAAGTGCTATAGATTCAGGTGATATTTTTTACATTGAATATGTCGCTGTAGCTCCTTGGAATAGAAATAATCCGATGGAAGTAAAACAATTTAAAGGGGCTGGCTCAGAAATTATTAAGTGTGCAATTCAGTATGCTACTAATTCTTTAGGCTTACGTTATGGCTTTTCTTTACATGCACTACCCAAGGCGGAAGGTTTTTACGAAAAAATCGGAATGACAAATTTTGAAGCTTTAACTAAAGACACCATGAAGTATTATGAAATGTCAGACGAAAACTCCCAAAAATATATGGGGGTATTATGAGTAAAGTTGACTTAAATGAAATGGATGATTTTTTTGTAACTTCTGACTCGGCTGATTCTTTAAAAGATTTAGTGGAATCTTATTCAGAATATGAAAATCAACTTGCACGTATCCCTAAAAAATTTACTATCTCAGATGATGTTTCAAAATTAAAGTTTTTCAGAGAAGTTCACTCTAATCGCAAATCGGAAGCTCTTTACCGTAAAAGAGATGATGCTAATAGTGCGTTATCAGTATATTGGTTATCACGGGTTAAAGAATTAGCTTCTTTTTATGCTTCTTTTAATAATGTGGCTAAATTTGACGGTATTACTAAAGCTGATCTAAAACAAATAGCTACATTAAGCCATGATGTTAAGAACTTAACTATCTTGGAAGATTTTTTCGCTGAGCGAGGAATTATATTTGTAACTGAACAATCACTGTCAGGTCTAAAATTAGATGGCGCAGTATTTATGCTTAATTCAGGGCAAGCTGTAGTGGCACTTAGCTTAAGGTATAAACGGTTAGATTATTTTTGGTTTACTTTAATGCACGAACTTGCTCATTTATGTTTGCATGTAGACCAACTCGGTTCACCAATTCTTGAAGATCTAGATAGTGAGGCTCAGTCTCTAATCGAATTAGAGGCAGATAAATTAGCACTTAACTCTTTTGTACCAAGGAATATTTGGAGAAATTGTCCGCCTAAATACAGCTTTTCTGAAGAAAGCGTAATTGACTTTGCAAATGAAATGGGAATTCACCCTACTATTGTTGCTGGTCGCTTAAGAAAAGAACTAAATAGGTATGATCTTCTTTCTAAATTGATAAACAGGATTAATGTACAGGAGTACTTTTCATAATGAGTTATGTACCATTTTTAAAATATAAAGTTAACGAAGTATCAGCGTTAAAGGCATTAAATCCTGTTGATAAGCAACGAATTACACCGTTTTTTGATTTGGCTAGAAAAGATACACTGGACAGTGCTAGCTTACAAAAGGCAATAGATACAGCTTACCGAAAATATGAAATAAATTTAAAAAATTTACCTTACTTCTACATTGATAATTTTGATATAAATGACAGTATACTGATCAATGGTGATGATAATTATTCCTATGTATTGGAAAAGTTTTCTGACGCAAAAATAGTTCCTGTCGTGGGCATAGATCGAAGTGAAAGAAGAAATGATGTAGTTGTAGAGGCTAAAGTAAATGACATGCTTTTACTTGATACTGTAGCTCTAAGAGTGAGTTATGAAGATATTATTTCTTATACATTGATTGAAGATGAAATAACGGAACTATTTGATTCTTTGAATGAACATTTTGATGATTACCATTTAATTATTGATAATCGAATATGTCACAACATTGATATTGATGTTAGATCTGCACAAATAATAAAGTTTATTAATGATATATGTGATGATTTTGATTTTGATAAAGTTATCGTTACAGGCTCGTCTATACCAGCATCAATTAGGGACTTATTAGAACCTAATAGTGATATCACCATTGATAGATCTGAGGTTAAAATCTTTAATAAAGTATCGCATGCTCTTCCTTTTGTAGTTATAGGGGATTATACAGCCGTAAGTCCAAATTACTCTGATGTACAAATCAGGGGGGAACTGATGAGAAGAGTTACAGCCCCAAAAATGATGTACAGTTTCGATCACAAACTAAATATCAAACGGGGAGGAGCTATTGAAGGTCATCCTAGAGGTAATAAACAATATAATGATTTGTCTGTTGTATTAACAGGGGAAGCTTTTTTTAGAGGCTCAGTTTATTCATTTGGAGATAAATATATTAATGAAAAAGCAAATGATATAGGTAAAGATGCTAGCCCTAGCACAATCCCTAAAGCCTTAATAAATGCACATATGACTTATATGCTCAATGACTTTACATAGTTATTCTATTAAACAATGAGTTAGCGATTTCAGTATTTACTTTCTTTAAAGTTAAATTGCTTGCTAGCTCGGTTACTAGCTCTTGTTTATTAATTCTCTTTGGTAGTTCTATATCATTATTATTACTAACATCTAGCATTTCTTGCTTCCATAAAGTAAGCAATGCCACTTCTTTTACAAAGTGTGGGTTTGATGTTGCCTTCCTATGGTGACGAAGCTTAACTGTTCCATTGTCGTTATAGGCAATTAGAATTCCCCAATGTTCGGGAGTAACACTCAATGATTTTTTTAGGTGATTATCAGTAGTAACTAAAGATATTTTTTTGAATACTAAATCGTAAAACTTCCCCTGTGTGAGTAACCTGCTTACGTTATCTGTTTCTCCCTTGATTTCAAAACAATGAGGCTCTTTGTAAACAGCTACTACGTCAGCGATAGCATTGCCTCTATGAACGTGTAATTCATCAACAATAGCTCTAGGTTTTACAGGTAGAGATTTTAGGTAACTCTTTAATTTTTCTCGAATTGTAGGGTCATTAAGTACAATTTTCATTTTTTAAGTTACAAGTTTTTTTGAATGTTCCAAGTATACATCAACAAAGAAATTAGTGCATTTGTAATATCTTGCCTGTACATGCCAACTTATGAATATTTACCTTACAAGGTATTGTGTTTTATATAATTTTTCATTATATTTTTAAAAGGGATTTTAAGTACCCTGTTAGCCGCCCTTGGCGAAGACCCCAATAGGTCAACTTCGACAAATAGAAATTTTATTTTTTTACGTATAACTTCGTGTGTACGTTAGGCGGCTGCGTGTGCCATATGCGAGGATATACTTATGAAAAATAAAAACCGCAACAAAAATGATCACCTTCAATTTCCTTCTGGTCGTACAGTAAAACGCTGTAAAGAAGACGCAAAAACACTTAGAAAAGCATCAAAAGATACAGATAATTATCTTAGTTATAGTAAAGCCCTTGATGTGATTGCCGCTGAAAATGGTCTAAATATGAACTGGGATAAAGCCGTTAATCATATTATTAAATCTGCTGAACAAGTAAATGAATTTGAATCTAAGGAGCTTTTTAACAAGTTGGTTGGTACAGTTCGAAACGAGCAAGCCAACTATAAGAAGCAAGTCTTAGCTAGATTTGGAAGAAGTGGGAAAGTTTTCTTGCCTGATGGTGAAGGTGGGAAATTAGAGGTTTTTCAGCATAAAAACCATAATCGTGGTCTTCTGATCTCTCAAAAAGTTGCTGATCTTATAGAGGCAGATATAGAGAGAATGGGTGGAGTGGAAAAGCTAAAGGGTTATGATGATGGTAATGTCCAAATTATTTATGAAAAACCTAATAGCACAAGTCACTTAGCCTATGAATTTCATCTAAATCAAGATGGTGTTATTCATTATTTTTGTCGTTGTATGCCTTGGCAGGGTTATGAGGCAGAATTACACATTAGAGAGCATTCTATTAACTATGTGGGACAAGGTACAAAGGCAGTAGATACGGCTCTGCATTGGACTGGCTTTTCATTCTGGCATGAATACATGACACCAAGAGTTAGTTAGAAATAGAGCAAAAGTAAGCTTAAGCGGTCAAGTCTTACAAGTTATAGGTCAAACATAATAATATGTTTGACTTGGCTGTAAAGAGAGCTTTAACAATAACCTGTTAAGGCTTTCTTTTGATCAGAGATCAAAGTATTAATCAAGGGAGTATGAAATTGAATCGTAACACATTTATAGCATTGACTATTTTGGGGCTAACAGCTTGCCAAAGCACTGGCGTTATACCGATGGATCACGGAACTTATATGATTGGTAAAAAAGACGGTTCTCCAGGGCTAGGCGTGTCACTTAGCAATAAAGCCGAAGTTTACAAAGAAGCTAATGCTTTTTGTCATGAAAAAGGGTTAGAAGTAGAAACTATCAAAGTTACGGTTTCACCTGCTAAATTAGCAAAACTTGGTTCTACTGAATTAGAATTTAAGTGTGTAGCATCAGAAAAGTAAACACCATCTGTAATCCATTCTAAGAGTTTTTAAACTGTTGGTTAATACAACGGCTAACTTCACCCTTTGTGCTTCTTATAGCTTTGTATAGTGAGCTTTACTGTTAAAATTAGTAAAAGCTCATTAGATTTAAACTAATAATCTGATTGTTATCTAATTTAACAATATTGATATATCCTTCTTTTTCCATATTCTTTAAAGATCTCGAAAGCTGTGATTGCTTTATACTTCGATCTAAATTCTCCATTTCATCAAAGTATTTATCATTATAAAATTTTAAAAATTCTTTTTGTGTAACATTGCTTTTTTCTTTGAATTCTTCTACTTCTATCAATATATATAATAGTTTCATTTCAAACTTAGTTATATCTGAATGTATAACGCTGTTTAAAATTGAATATATATTAAGCTTTAAATTATTTGGATCTCTTGACTCAAGTTCATTTATTTTTAATGTCATAATACTTGTTCTGTCTCTTATACACATCTCCGAGCCCACGA
>CAJXRU010000006.1 GCA_913060565.1 uncultured Gammaproteobacteria bacterium
GAGATCATGCCTAGTCTCGTGGGCTCGGAGATGTGTATAAGAGACAGGTATTTAAAAGTGCAGTCTGAGTTTTTTGCGCTTAATTTCTGGGATAAGTATCAATATTTAGATACACTATTGGCGAAAAATTTAGGGGAGTTGTTGAAAGATAACCGACGTTTGTACCCTTTACCGATGTTAGGTGTGCCTGGATGGTGGCCAGCAAATGAAGATAAAACGTTTTACGATAATAAACATTATTTTAGAGCAAAACGTAAAGCAACAGTAAGTTAATGGATTTTTAATGAGCAGTTTGGATAAATACCTTTATAAAGTGCCTTTCAAGTGGAGTTTTTTACATCCCAAATATTGGGGAACTTGGCTAATGGTGCTGTTTTTAGTGATATGTGCCTACACACCGGTGAAAATACGAGATTGGATTGCAGTGCGATTAACGGGGTTTGTGTATCGCATTGCAAAGAAACCCGTTCATGTGATTGATTGTAATTTAAAAGCGTGTTTTTCTGATATGACTGAAGAAGAGCGTAAAGCACTTATATACAAAAATATCGAAATGTTTTTACTCTCGGTACTTGGCCAGGCAGAGCTGGCGTTTCGTTCTAAATGCCACATTATGAGTCGCTATAATGTTCAAGGTCTTGAGCATTTTAAGAAAATTGTCGACGATGGTGAGCAAGCCATTTTTGTTGCTGGACATACGTGGGGACTAGAATACGCAGGGACCTACTTTATGGCTGGTGGCATGCCAATGGTGACCTTTATTAATGAGCATAAAAATCCTATTTATAACTGGTTATCGGTGAGGCAACGAACTCGTTTTTGTGACAGTGTCTATGTACGTGAAGGTGGTATTCGTGTCATGTTAAAGGGCATGAAAGAAGGTAAACATTTGTTCTTTCTTCCAGACCAAGATCATGGAGCAGACAAGTGTGAGTTTGCTACGTTCTTTGATACTCAAAAGGCATCATTGCCAATTTTAAGCCGATTATGTAAAGCCACCAAAGGGAGAATTATCCCTCTGCATATTGCCTATGATGTTGAATACCATCGTTTCAACTTAACGATTGAGCCGCCATTTGATTGTTCAGGCGCAGAAGACTGTAAAGAATCGGAAGCTCAGTTTTTAAATCATTTGTTAGAAGATTTAATTATGAGGGATTTAACGCAATACATGTGGATATTACGTATATTAAAGACTCGTCCTGAGGGCGAAAACTGCATTTATAAGAAAAAGAAATAGCATTGACTGTGAGAGTCGCATTACACCATTTTACGGCTCGTCTGTTACAGGCGAGCAATTATTAATTTTACTGGAAAATCAATGAAAACAGCATTATCGCTTATTAGTTTAGCCATCCTTTCTTCACCTACATTCGCAAATTCAGACACTGAGAAAAAATTAGAAGTTATCGAAGTAACGTCTAATTTTCGCCAAGCAAACGTAATGAAAACTGCGGGTAGCATTTCTGTTATTGGTAACAACGAAATTGTTGATCGGAATGCGATGCATACTCAAGATCTATTAGGAAATTTAGCTAACGTCAATTTTTCAAGTGGTGCTAGCCGCGGAAACTTTGTCCAAATTCGTGGTATTGGGTTACGAAGCCAGTTTGTTGATCCTATCAATCCGTCGGTTGGGTTATTAATTGATGGCATTAATTACGCTGGACTAGGTGGTGCAGGCGCGTTGTTTGATGTTGACACCGTTGAGTTATATCGCGGTCCTCAAGGGACGCAATTTGGTAATGATGCCATGGCAGGGATTATCGCCATTGATTCAACACCAGCAACAGCTGACCAAACCAATAGAGCGATGTTAAGCATTGGTGATTACGGTACCTTTGGCGCCGGTATTGCAATGGGCGGCGCCATTACAAATAATGTTAACGCTCGTTTGTCAGTTCAAACGCAGCAAAGTGATGGCTATGTTTCTAACGATCACCTAATGCGCGACGACACCAACGATATTGATGAAAGTAATGTAAAGCTGAAAACCAATTGGCAAGCAACCGAAGACTTGGTGATTAACACAACCTTACATTTTATTGATGTTGATAACGGCTATGATGCTTTTTCATTAGATGAAAATGGCCGTACATTGTCCGATGAACCCGGTCAAGATACACAAGAGACTAAAGCTATTGGTGTAAATGCTTATTATCAAGGCTTTGATAATGTAGAGCTTCAGGTATTAGCCTCAAGTTTAGACAGTGATTTATTGTACAGCTACGACGAAGATTGGTCGTATGTTGGTATTCGTCCAGGCTGGGAATACAGTGCATTTGATGCCTATACGCGTACTCGTAAACAATCAAATGTAGATGTTCGCTTACTGTCAAAAGGTGCAACGTTGTTTAATAACACAACGTCATGGGTTGCAGGTATTTATTTAAGTGAGCGTGATAGTGGTCTAACGCGTGCATATACTTATGCCGACCAAGATTTTGTCAGCGATAATCAGCATAGTGATCAGGCTATATACGGTGAGTTGCAGCATCAACTGTCACACAAAACCAGCATGACATTTGGCGCTCGTATCGGGCAATACGATATTGACTATGTTGATAATAATGGTGTTTCACGCAAGGTTGATGACAATCTCTATGGTTTACATTTTAATGTAACTAATCAAGTCAACGAACAGGCAATGACTTATGTGTCGCTATCTCGCAGTGATAAAGCCGGTGGTGTTAATGGGGACGCATTAGCAAAAGTAGGTAGTATTTCTGATCCAGCTTTACAGTCTCAACTAGCAACTAATGCGACATTTGATCCTGAGACCTTATACAGCGCTGAATTTGGCGTCAAAGGGCGTAGTTTAGATAATAATCTTAACATTCGTTTGGCCGCATTTTATAATTATAGAAAAGACCCACAATTGAAAGGTTGGGTAACTGATAAAGTTGCTGATAACAGCGCTGAAACATTTATTGGTTATAACGACAATGCAGGCTCAGGCCGAGGTTATGGTATTGAATTAGAAACGCGTTATAGCTACAACGATAACCTAGATTTGTATTACAACGTGGGTTATTTAATAACGCGTATCAAAGATTATGTCGTGATCAATAAACACGGTAGTAATTTGAATATGCATAATCGTCAAATGGCCCATGCGCCGGAGTATCAATTTAGCGGCGGCGCAAAATATCAGGCGGACAATGGATTTTATGCCAATGTAGCAGTACAGGGTAAAGACTCTTTCTATTATTCTGATGGTCACAATCAACAATCAGATTTTTATGCATTAACCAATATTACGCTTGGCTATCAAGGCAGCGATTGGAAAATCAATTTAGCCGCTAATAATGTGTTTGACCGAGAATATGCGGTGCGTGGTTTTTACTTTGGCAACGACCCACGAAACGGCTACGAAGCGCGTAATTACGTTCAGCTAGGTTCGCCTTCAACCGTCAATCTATCAGTTGAGGTTAACTGGTAATGAAGTTATCGATTGAAATTAGTAATTACCCCCTCAATGAAGATTATATTCCACCGATTAAGGACTTTATTGAGCGGCTCAAAGCAACAGACGGCTTACGTATTAGTTGCAACACAATGAGTACCCAGATCTTTGGTGATTACGATGTTGTGATGGCTGTACTGAGCGAAGCGATGAAATATTCATTTGAGCATTTTGGGAAAATGATATTCGTGTGTAAGTTTATCAATGCTGATTTAGATCCTGTTCTAAAGCCTCACGATGATTGAGTTTTTTAGTTCTGCCATTGACGGACTCATAGCAAGCTCTCCCTGGGAGCTGCTTGCTGTTGCGCTAGCTGTTGCCTATTTAATATTGGCGATGAAACAAAGTCAGTGGTGCTGGCCAGCCGCTTTTGGATCAACGACTATTTATACCGTTCTTTTTTGGGATAGTGCGCTATTAATGGAGTCAGCCCTTAATGCGTATTACTTGCTAATGGCTATTTACGGCTGGTGGGCATGGCATAAAAAAGATGACGCTGGGTTGTCAGCGCCTATTCAATCGTGGTCATGGCAAATGCATGTTAAAGTCATTGGAGCTCTTTCAATAATTAGCGCTGTGGGTGGTTACATCATGGCAAATTATACGCATGCAGATTTTGCGTATCTCGATACTGTCACAACGGTGTTTGCTGTCTTTACCACGTGGATGGTCACCCAAAAAATACTCGAGAATTGGATATATTGGCTAGTAATTGACGCTGCATCTATCTATTTGTATTTAGCCAAAGGCTTTAATCCAACAGCATTATTGTTCATGTTTTATTGCGTGATGGTAGTATTTGGCTATGTTAAATGGCGCGCTCAATATCTAGCATCAACTCAGACGCTGGCGCCGCAACGTGCTTAATGCGTCAGCGCTTGCATTAACTCAATACTTCTCAGGCTTTGTGATTGTCGATGTTTTACCGATGATGGGAGGCCTGAGTCAGCGTCTCTATTTAGTTACTTATCAATCAAACCAAATAACGGCACAATGCGTTGTTCGCAGCATTAGAGATAGCCTATTGGCTCGCCAAGAATACGCCTTAATGCGCCATGCTGGTAAACTCTCTGCTAACCTGAGTGCGCTTGAGAGCATTACAATCGATGGTCAATTGCTTAACTTGATAATAATGGATTATATCGATGGTAGTTTAGCTAAGGATATTCCTTTAAGTTCTTATCATCTCAACACTATTGCCCGCCAACTATCGTTATTGCACCAAAGTTTTCCAAGTGCGCCTATTCAGCGGCCATCAGTGAATAAACTGTCGTTGATTGATGATTATTGGACCTTGATTACTGATGCGACCATTGAGGATAAAATTCGTTATCAGAGGTGTTATGCACTGCTACGCAATCTTTCCTTTGATAATACGGCGCTTATTCATGGGGATCTCAACCTAAGTAACTTAATTGTGACTTCTGACAATGTGGTGTGGTTAGATTGGGAATATGCGAGTGTAGGCGATGCTTATTTTGATTACGCTGCATTTATTGTTGAATGCGATCAGGATATTGAAAGTCGGTTTATTGGCTATCTTGAGTCATATAATAGCACTGTCATTGATCTTGAAAGGTTATCGTATTTTAAACTCTATTACGCACTAATCAGTTGGTTATGGTGTGTGGGGTTAGCTGAATCAAAAACGCCGCAACTGAGTGCGGCGCTTAATAAATATCGTGATGAAATTGATCAGTTAGTTACTGTCATTGTTTCCAACGATATTTCATTATAAACATCAATGAGTGCCGCTTTTAGCTTGATCCTATCATGATAAGGAGAGGTTTTACTGGCAATATCACGGTAGTAATAATCACCTTTAGATTTTGAACATTCTGCATTAATCAAGATAGCGTCGGGTCCGGTTAACGTCGTGATATCGGTAGACCATTTTAGCAGTGCGCTTTTAGAAATATGACCTGCGGGGCTATTTTCTGCTATCAAGTTAGTAATAAAAATTTTCTTTGCTTTGCTTTTGGCAATCGCTTGTTGAATTTCAGGCATGATAAGTGGCGGCATGATGCTTGTGAGCAAGCTGCCTGGTCCAATAATCAATAATTGTGATTTTTCAATCGATTGAATTGCCTCAGGCGTTGCACTAACTTGTGGCTCTAACAATAAGCTCTGGGGCATTGCAGACATTTCATCAATATGAGTTTCGCCAAAAACCCGTTGCCGCGTTTGAGTAACAGCAACAAGGTGCGTGGGTTGCTCTGACATTGGAATAATACTGCTTTTAACATCAAGCATTTCTCGAATGACATTAATAGCGTCCAGTGGCCGAACGCTCATTTGGTCCATCGCCAGCAGCATTAAATTACCCAGATTATGCTCCGCAAGTTCGCTTTGACCAATAAATCGATATTCAAATAATTGGCTTGCAACGGTAGGACGGGTGGTTAGCTGATTGATGCAATTGCGTAGATCACCCCATGCAATACAGTTTTCTGCTTCTCGCAGACGTCCTGTCGAGCCGCCATTGTCGGTGGTGGTTACAATACCTGTTAGTTTTTCGCCGAGATGAGAAAGAGACGAAAGAACACGGCCTAAACCGTGACCACCGCCAATGGCGACGACATGATCTAATTTGTCAAACGGAGAAGTTGTTGAAAGTGTTGCTGTAATTGGGCTAGAAATTTGAGAGGTAGCCATAAAGAAGAACCAGTAATTACCATAAAGTCTATTCTAGTGAATATTAAGAAATGTTACAACTTTATGGCGTTTAGGGGATTAAAACTCGCAAGTAATGTCGATATCCGAAGTTGGCGTGGTGCAACAGGTGAGGATTTCTCCATCTCTTATATAGGCGAGAGGTTCGGTTGTATAAGCAACAGAGCCACGGTTTAATTGGCAGCGACAAGCACCGCAGGTGCCATCCCGACAGTGATAGTTTACCTTGAGTCCTTGGGACTCAAGGTATTCTAACGTCGTGATTTTACTATCAGGAGCGATAGCTTCATCACATTGCACGTTATTGTAGGTCACTGTTTTATTCATAAAACTATATTACAGCTAACGTTTACAGATCAAAATCGTCAAACTCATCGTTATCTAACTCGCTGTCGATTTGACCAACGAGATACGATGAAATTTCACTTTCTTGCGGCGCAACCTGTACATTGTCTGACACTAAGTAGGTATTAATCCACGGCAGGGGATTTGTCTTAGTCTCAAATGGTGGCACATGACCGATGGCTATTAATCGCTGATTGGCTATGTATTCAACGTATTGTTTTAGAATTTCGCTATTCATGCCAATCATTGAGCCGTCTTTGAATAAGTAATCAGCCCAATTTTTTTCTTGCTCAACGACATTCATGAAAATTTGTAAGCCTTCATCTTTCATCTGCTCACTGATTTCTTTCATCTCTGGGTCATCTTTACCTTCAGCCCATAAATTAAGAATGTGTTGCGTACCCGTTAAATGAACTGACTCATCGCGGGCAATTAATTTAATTATTTTAGAATTACCTTCGAGCAATTTACGTTCTGCAAACGCAAACGAACAGGCAAAGCTCACATAGAAACGAACAGCTTCTAATGCATTTACAGAACACATACATAAAAATAAGCGTTCTTTAAGCTTGCGCTTGCTAACTTCAATGCTACGACCTTCAACGTTGTATGTACCTTCACCTTGTGCTTGTAAAAGCTGTGTTGTCACAATAACGTCGTCAAAGTATTTAGCGATGTCTGATGCACGATCAAGGATATTCTCATTAATTAAGATATCATCAAACACATCGGAAGGGTCGGTAAATAGGTTACGTAAAATATGCGTGTATGAACGAGAGTGAATCGTTTCAAAAAAGCCCCATGTTTCAATCCATGTTTCCATTTCTGGCAATGAAACTAGCGGTAGTAATGTCACGTTGACACTACGGGCAGCGATTGAATCTAACAACGTTTGGTACTTTAGGTTACTAATGAAGATATGTTGTTCACTTTTAGTGAGCTGTTGCCAATCCATACGATCTTTTGAAATATCAACTTCTTCTGGGCGCCAAAAAAATGAAATTTGTTTTTCAATCAGCTTTTCAAAAATCGGTAGTTTTTGCTGATCGAAACGAGATACGTTGACTGAATTGCCCAAAAACATTGGCTCAAGTAGTGGATCATTCTTTGTTTGGTTAAACGTTGAGTAGGTCATGGTGGCCTCTAACTTATCCTTAAATTGCCTGCTGGCTTTTATTATTATCTTGGTCGGTCAAAAATGACTCAGGCGAATCGGCCTGAGTCATTTTATCTATATTTTACACGCGCCGCCTTCACAGCCTTCATCTTCTTTCTCAATAACAATATCGCCTTGAGAATCATCAGCACCATCACGAGTGTTGTGATAATAAAGTGTTTTAACTCCGTATTTGTAAGCGGTTAATAAATCTTTAATGATACGCTTAATAGGGACTTTACCACTATCAAATTTAGCTGGATCGTAATTTGTGTTGGCTGAAATTGCTTGGTCGACAAATTTCTGCATTAAGCCTACAAGGTGTAAATAACCGTCGTTACTTGGAATATTCCAAAGCAGCTCATAGTCATTTTTAAGGCTTAAATAATCAGGTACAACTTGTTTTAAAATACCATCTTTACTCGTTTTCACACTAATCAAACCACGGGGTGGTTCAATGCCGTTAGTGGCATTTGAGATTTGTGATGATGTCTCTGATGGCATCAAGGCAGACAAGGTCGAGTTACGTAAGCCATGCTCTTTAATGTCTTGGCGTAGTGATTCCCAATCAAGTTTTAATTCGTTAGAACACAGTGCATCAAGATCTTTCTTGTAGGTATCTATTGGCAAGATGCCTTTGGCATAAGTCGTTTCATTAAACCAATCACACGCACCGACTTCTTTTGCCAGTTTGTTTGATGCTTTTAGCAAATAATACTGTATCGCTTCAAAGGTATCATGGGTCAATTGGTTCGCGCTGCCATCTGAATAACGTACGCCGTTCTTAGCAAGGTAATAAGCGTAGTTAATGACGCCTATGCCTAGGGTACGACGCGCCAAGCTCGATTGTTGCGCCGCAATAATAGGGTAATCTTGATAACTTAGCAGATTATCGAGTGCGCGTACTGCCAGCTCAGCAAGCTCTTCTAATTCATCCAGTGATTTAATGATGCCTAAGTTAAATGCAGACAGAGTACATAGGGCAATTTCACCGTTTGGATCGTCAAAGCTTTGCAGTGGTTTAGTCGGTAATGCAATTTCTAAACATAAGTTAGATTGTTTAATTGGTGCCACACTCGGGTCAAACGGACTGTGCGTATTACAGTGATCAACGTTTTGAAGATAAATACGGCCTGTACCTGCTCGTTCTTGCGCAAATAACGAGAATAATTCAGAGGCTTTAATCGATTGTTTGCGAATTGAATCATCTTGCTCATATTGCGTGTAAAGCGCTTCAAATTTGTCTTGGTCTGCAAAAAATGCATCATATAAACCTGGCACATCACTTGGTGAGAATAAGGTAATGTCTTGGCCTTTAATCAAGCGTTGGTACATTGTTTTGTTAAACTGAACACCGTAGTCCATGTGACGAACACGGTTTTCTTCAACGCCACGGTTATTTTTTAACACTAATAACGATTCAACTTCAAGATGCCAGAGTGGGTAAAACAACGTTGCAGCACCGCCACGTACACCACCTTGTGAACAACTTTTAACTGCGGTTTGGAAATGCTTATAAAATGGAATACAGCCAGTATGGTTAGCTTCACCGCCTCGAATTGGGCTTCCTAATGCTCTAATACGACCTGCATTGATTCCGATACCAGCGCGTTGACTCACGTATTTAACGATTGAGCTTGATGTCGCGTTAATTGAATCAAGGTTGTCATCACACTCAATCAGTACACATGAACTAAACTGACGTGTTGGTGTACGCACACCAGCCATAATCGGCGTAGGTAACGAAATTTTGAACTGCGATACCGCATCATAAAAACGGACAATATATTTCATACGCGTTTGTGTTGGGTATTTAGAAAACAGTGCAGCTGCAATTAACATATAAAGGAACTGCGCGCTTTCGAATATTTCACCCGTACTGCGATTTTGAAGTAGGTATTTACCTTCTAATTGTTTCACAGCGGCATAACTGAAATTTAAATCACGAGAATGATCTAACGCGTCGTTCATCAGGTTAAATTCTTCACGCGTATAATCATCTAAAAGATGTTCATCATAGCGCTTCTCGGCACACATTTTTACTGTGTGATGATAGATGTGCGGTGGCTCAAATTGGCCATACGCTTTCTTACGAAGATGAAATATGGCTAGGCGAGCAGCCATGTATTGATAATCAGGTGTTGTTTCAGAAATCTGATCCGCGGCGGCTTTAATAATGGTTTCATGAATATCTTTGGTTTCAATGCCCATGTAAAACTGAATATGTGCTTTGATCTCAACCTGAGAAACCGACACATTATCTAGTCCTTTTGCAGCCCAATCGAGTACTTTATGGATCTTATCCAGATCGATAGGTTCTTGTTTACCACTACGCTTGGTCACCAGAAGATTTGTATTCATTATTATTATCCGTTGCTGTTATTACGAACCCACGTTCCGCGATGCAATGCATCACGCTGGTAAGTAGTCCTTTTACTTTGCAAATCCCAACTAAGAATAATAAAGGGCGTTAAAATTACTTTATTTTCTTTAGTGTTTGCTTTGGCCTAAATACACAAGATATAGGTTTTTAAAAAATGTGGGATACAAGATAAGGTGGATTACGGGATATTGCAAGTGTTAAAAAATAGGATAAGCTGTGGATAATTTACATTTGGTAACACAGGTTAGTGGGAACTATCATTTTGAGGATTACCTCCGGTTAATTTTAAAATTTTCAATTTTAAATCACCATTTTTTAATTATTTTTTTTATCATTCGAACGCTTGATTTAACACCATTTTGAAGGCGCTAAATCTTATACAAAACGTCAACTTTTATTCATTGATCGCTAAAATAGCACAAAGATCTAAGCAACGATCGATTAAATGATCACTATGCCATGTATGAGCAGGATCGTTTTCAGGAATATAGCCATAGTTGGCGGCAACGCTTTTCATATTGGCTGCGACAGACGCTTCAATATCTGTTCGAGCATCACCAACATACATAATTTGGGCAGGGCTAATATTGATTTTTTCAGCGGCTAACAGTAAAGGTCTTGGACTGGGCTTCGCAACCTCTAATGTATCGCCACATATTACAACAGCGCAATTTGCCAATCGTGGGTAATGGGCCAACAACTGTGCTGTATAGAGTGTTGGTTTATTGGTCACAATGCCCCAAACAATGTTCTGTTCTTCAAGTTTGTCTAATAATTGATTGACGCCATTAAAATAACTCGTCTGCTCATTAATATACGCTGTGTAGTTTTCTAAGAACTCACTACGAAGGGCGCTGTATTGCTCGTGAGACAAATCTACGCCATATCCCGCTTTTACCAACGCTAACGATCCTTGCGAAGCTGTTTGATAAATTAGATCATCTGACAATAATGGCAGATTATCTCTTGCAAGCAATCTATTAACTGCGCCCCCAAGATCGAGAGCGGTATCAAGTAAAGTACCATCGAGGTCAAATAATACGGCTTTAATATTCATTGAATCATTCATGGTACTTCCCTTTATAACAATAGGATTAACGTTAGCTGTTAGGTTGACAATAAATGAGGTAATTCACCGATAAATCATTATTAGTCTTAAATTGTTCAGTCAATGGGTTGTAATGAACACCAATAGCATCGAGACAACGCGCGTCGCTGTTATCGACAAAGCGAATTAATTCACTTGGGCGAATAAACTTCTTATGTTCATGGGTGCCTTTTGGAACAAGCCTTAAAATATGTTCGGCACCGATAATGGCCAATAAATAAGCACGGTTAGTACGATTAAGTGTCGAGAAGAATACCTGACCACCTGGCTTAACCAATTTAAAACAGGCGCGAACAATTGATTGAGGATCCGGTACGTGCTCAAGCATTTCCATACAGGTGACAACGTCAAATGAATGAGGTTGCTGCTCGGCTAACGTCTCCACGGGTATTTGTTGATAGCTAACATTGCTTACACCTGATTCTAGGGCATGTAATTTGGCCACATTAAGTGATTGCTCTGCCATATCAATTCCCAGTACTTGTGCGCCAAGCTTTGCCATTGATTCACTTAAGATCCCGCCGCCACAACCAACATCGATGACACGTTTTCCGAATAATCCGTCTGCTTTATCACTCACATAATTTAATCGTGTTGGATTCATTAAATGCAGCGGTTTAAATTCGCCGTGTAAATCCCACCATTGCTGTGCTAACGCAGAAAACTTTTCAATTTCTTGAGGATCGACATTAACAGCATCATTTAATGGCTGTTCTAGATTAGATTGAGACATAGGAAGGTAAACATCATTAACGAGAAAGGCCACATTATAAGGGTCTTGATATAACAAGCACAACCCATATGTTGTAAACGCATGAGCGCTATTTTGAGACACTTTTAAAGGTGGTTAATAAGTAGTCAATAAAATGGTGTTTTTATCAAATTTGGCCGTTAATGGCCCTAGAATCCAAAATTAAGGGATATTAGCGCTAGTAACATCGACACACTGTGCTAGAATCAGGCTCTATTTTTTGCCTTTTGTGTCGTATTACAATAATAAATATTACATACAATAGGTTTTGTTTTAACAAACACAGGGATCTTAGGGATTTATGACTGAGTTGGCCAATAGTGTATCGCCGATTAATATCGAAGACGAATTAAAGAATTCGTACCTTGATTACGCCATGAGTGTAATCGTAGGGCGTGCCTTACCAGATGTGCGAGATGGTTTAAAACCAGTACATCGCCGCGTACTTTTTGCAATGGATGTGTTAGGTAACGACTGGAATAAAGCGTACAAAAAATCTGCCCGTGTGGTTGGTGATGTAATTGGTAAATATCACCCTCACGGTGATAGCGCTGTTTACGACACTATCGTACGTATGGCACAGCCTTTCTCATTACGCTATCCATTGGTTGATGGTCAGGGTAACTTTGGTTCTGTAGATGGTGATAGCGCGGCGGCAATGCGTTATACCGAAATCAGAATGAAGAAGATGGCCCATTCATTATTAATCGATCTTGAAAAAGAAACGGTTGATTTTGCGCCTAACTACGATGGTACAGAACAAATCCCAGTTGTATTACCAACGCGAATTCCTAATCTATTAGTTAATGGCTCATCAGGTATCGCGGTAGGTATGGCAACAAACATCCCACCACATAACTTAAATGAAGTTATCTCTGGTTGTTTGGCCTTTATTGAAAATAACGATATTACCATTGATGAATTATTGGAATATATTCCGGGTCCTGATTTCCCAACTGCGGGTATTATCAGTGGTCGTCAAGGTATTATCGATGCGTATAAAACCGGCCGCGGTAAAGTGCGTATTCGTGCGAAAGCCGAAATTGAAGTGGCAGATAATGGTAAAGAAACCATTATCGTTCATGAATTGCCTTATCAAGTAAACAAAGCGCGCCTGATTGAAAAAATGGCGGAGCTAGTTCGCGATAAGAAAGTTGAAGGCATTAGTGCATTACGTGATGAGTCTGATAAAGACGGCATGCGTATGGTTATCGAAATCAAACGCGGCGAAGTGGGTGAAGTTGTACTAAATAACCTGTATTCACAAACGCAAATGCAAGTATCTTTCGGTATCAATATGGTGGCACTTGAAGACAATCGTCCTAAGTTGTTTAACCTAAAAGAGATGCTACAGAGCTTTGTACGTCATCGCCGCGAAGTAGTAACACGCCGTACCGTATTTGAATTGCGTAAAGCACGCGAACGTGCTCATATTCTTGAAGCATTAGCGATTGCATTAGCAAATATCGATCCTGTGATTGAAGTGATCCGTAACTCTGCAACACCTGCTGAAGCAAAAGTTGCATTAGTTGCTCAAGGTTGGGATTTAGGCAACGTTGCTGCGATGTTAGAAAGCGCGGGTGATGATGCGGCTCGTCCAGAGTGGTTAGAGCCTGAATTTGGTATTCGCGATGGCAAATATTACTTAACAGAAACACAAGCACAAGCGATCTTAGAACTTAAGCTTCATCGTTTAACAGGCCTTGAGCACGAGAAAATCTTAGGTGAATATAAAGATATTCTTGAGCTTATAGCTGAATTATTAAACATCCTAGGCAGCCCTGAGCGCCTAATGGAAGTGATTGTTGAAGAGCTGGAAGCTGTACTTGCTGAGTTTGGTGATGAACGCCGTACTGAAATCACTAACGCGTCACATGACTTGTCGCTTGAAGACTTAATCAATGAAGAAGATGTTGTCGTAACGCTTTCTCATGAAGGCTACGTGAAGTACCAGCCGCTGACAGAATATGAAGCACAGCGCCGTGGTGGTAAAGGTAAAGCAGCGACTAAGATGAAAGATGAAGATTTCATTGAACGTCTGTTAGTTGCTAATACCCATGACACCATGTTGTGTTTCTCAAACCGCGGTAAAATGTACTGGATGAAAACCTACCAGCTGCCATTAGCTTCTCGTCAAGCGCGCGGTAAGCCAATTGTTAACTTACTACCTCTTGAGAAAGACGAGCGTATCACCGCTATTTTACCTGTACGTGAGTACACTGAAGATAAATGTATCTTAATGGCTACTGCTGCAGGTACAGTGAAGAAGACAAATCTAACGGCTTATTCTCGTCCACGTGCAAACGGTATTATTGCTGTTAATCTGCGTGATGATGATGAGTTAGTTGGCGTAGCATTGACTGAAGATGATAGCGAAATCATGCTGTTCTCTGATGAAGGTAAAGTAGTTCGCTTTAGCCAAGAGCAGTGTCGTGCGATCGGTCGTACCGGTACTGGTGTACGTGGTATGAAGCTTAAAGAAGGACAAAAAGTAGTATCACTGATTGTTCCTCATGGCGATGGTTGTATCTTAACGGTTACTGAAAACGGTTACGGTAAGCGTACTGTCCTAGAAGATTACCCTGCGAAGAGTCGTGCGACTCAAGGTGTTGTCTCTATTAAAGTAAGCGAACGTAACGGACTAGTGATTGGCGCTGTTCAGGTTGATGAAAATGATGAAATCATGATTATCTCTAACAAAGGCACGTTAGTTCGTACTCCTGTTGATGGCGTCTCTACCGTTGGTCGTAATACGCAAGGTGTTACCTTGATCCGTACTATTGAAGGTGAAAAAGTTGTAGCACTACAACGTATTGAAGAAATTCAAGCGCCTGAACACGATGGCGAAGCAATCGACGGTGAAGTTGCTGAAGGTGAGGCGAGCGATAGTGCCGCGCCGCAAGTTGACGGCGATGCAACACCGCCTAATGACGCACAATAACAGCACAATTTGAAAGAGCGCCTTAGGGCGCTCTTTTTGTTTGTACATTAATTTATTTTATACAATTTATGAGGGATTAGAATGAACGCGGTTTATAACTTTTGTGCAGGTCCTGCGATGTTACCTAAAGCGGTAATGGAAAAGGCGCAAAGTGAATTTATTAATTGGCAGCAGCATGGTATTTCGATCATGGAGTTTAGTCATCGTGACAAACACTTCATGGACGTTGCACAGGCGGCTGAAGCAAACCTGCGAACGCTCATGAATATTCCCGACAACTATAAAGTCTTATTTTGTCATGGCGGCGGGCGCGGACAATTTGCGGCTGTGCCAATGAATTTGATTGGTATGACAGGTAAAGCTGACTATTTGGTGACAGGATCGTGGTCAAAATCAGCGGTGACTGAAGCGAAGAAATACGGTGAAGTCAATGTCGTTGCGACTCAAGCAACGGTTAATGGCCAACATGGCGTCGCGTCTCCAGTTGATTGGAAACTTAGTGATGACGCCGCTTATTTTCACTACTGCCCCAATGAAACCGTTGATGGTATCGAGATGAGCGAGGAGCCACAAGTTAATGCACCGTTGGTGGCTGATTTGTCTTCAACCATTTTATCCCGTGAAATTGATGTATCAAAATATGGGGTGATATACGCTGGCGCTCAAAAGAATATTGGACCATCGGGTTTATCCATTGTCATAGTTCGCGATGACTTATTAGGTCACAGCTTGCCAACGACGCCATCGATTATGGATTACCAATTAGCGAGTGACAACGATTCTATGTTCAACACCCCGCCAACATTTGCGTGGTATCTGGCAGGTGAAGTCTTTAAGTGGTTATTAGAACAGGGCGGTGTTAAAGCGATTGAGCAAAAGAATATTGAAAAAGCCAAGTTACTTTATGATGCTATTGATAATTCTGATTTTTATGTCAACACAGTCGCTCCAGCGTATCGCTCGCGAATGAACGTGACATTTTTACTGTCTGATCCTAGCTTAGACAAGAAATTCTTAGCGCAAGCACAAGATGCTGGACTAATGGCACTTAAAGGCCATCGTAGCGTGGGTGGTATGCGCGCGAGTATTTATAACGCGATGCCATTAGAAGGCGTTAAAGCCTTGGTTGATTTTATGGAACAATTTGCGGCGCAACATACCCATTAGATCAGCTACACTTAAAAATAAGAATAAAGTCGACATATTATGGGACATAATATGTCGACTTTAACAGGCGTTTATCTTATGATAGCGCCATTATATTTTTGGAGTGTGTAAATGAACGCTGTAGAAGAGTTTATTAAGAAAGAGTCCTCGGCAGGTATCGTTCTGATATTTGTTACTATTATTGCCTTACTGTTAAAAAATACCGGCCTTTCAGAGATTTATGATGCATTTCTCGACACGCCAGTTGAGATCCGATTTGGGGCATTGCATATCGATAAACCACTATTATTGTGGATAAACGATGGCTTGATGGCGGTATTTTTCTTGTTAATTGGTCTTGAAGTTAAACGAGAAATAATCGAAGGTCATCTCTCTACACCTGCGCAAGTTGTATTACCTGGCTTCGCTGCTGTTGGTGGTATGGTTGTTCCTGCGGCGGTTTATCTTTATTTTGTTGGCACCGATACAGCAGGCACCCAAGGCTGGGCGATTCCTACTGCCACTGATATTGCCTTTGCACTGGGCGTGCTCTCATTGTTAGGGAAACGGGTGCCAGTGTCGTTAAAAATCTTCTTGATGGCACTCGCTATTATCGATGATTTGGGCGCCATCGTCATCATCGCCTTGTTTTATACGGCAGAGCTTTCTACATTATCAATTGGTGTCGCCATGGCAGCGTTAACTGGTTTAGTTATTCTAAATCGCTTAGGCGTTGACCGTAAAGCTGCCTACATCATCTTAGGTGTCATATTATGGGTAAGTGTTCTTAAATCAGGCGTGCATGCCACGCTCGCAGGTGTAGCACTGGCATTTACTATTCCTATTAAACAACGCAATATCCCAGCAGGTTATCAAGAGCGGTCAATGCTTAAATCTATGGAGCATGACTTGCATTATTGGGTCGCCTTTTTCATTTTACCTCTGTTTGCCTTTGTTAATGCGGGCGTCGATTTCACGTCTATGTCAGCCGATCAAATCTTAACTCCTGTACCTATCGGGATTGCAGCTGGCCTGTTTATTGGCAAGCAACTTGGAGTATTTGGATTTAGCTGGCTTGCCATTAAGCTTGGATTAGCAAAGTTGCCGGACAACAGCAGTATGACGCAACTTTATGGCGTGGCAATCTTAACGGGAATTGGTTTTACGATGAGCCTATTTGTAAATTCATTGGCTTTTACTGATCCTGCTCAGTTTATGTTTGCTGATAAATTAGCCATTTTAATCGGATCGTTTACGTCAGGCATACTTGGTTACATGGTGTTACGATTTGCAAAACATGAACACGCGTTAAAGAAGTAGATTGCGATTACTAACTCACACTACGTTAAATGCACCTTCGGGTGCATTTTTTATGGTATAAAGTTATTCTTTATTATTAAGCTTTGCTTGACTCTAATACAAACTTATGGATATGCTAGATTTATATTCAGCTTGAACTAATAAATTGATCTAAATCAATTATTGCTTGAGCAACCCACAATAAGTTTAAGGACATTGCATGGAAGCGATCACATTTTGTTTGCCACAATCATTAGACATCTCGGTTGTAAACGAGACTCAGCAGCTGATGTTAACGCAACTCCAATCCCAACAAGACATAAATCAAGTCAATATTGATGCAAGAGAATTATCTCGTATTGATACTGCTGGCTTGCAGTTACTTACCGCTTTGGTTATTGATATTAATCGTAAAAGTATCGATTTATCTTGGATCAATGTTAACGATGAGCTTTTGACAAGTGCTTCTCGTCTCGGCTTAAACCACCTTCTAAAATTAAACTAACCCCTGAATTTATAGGAAAAAAAAATGGCAAAGATCTTAGTAGTTGATGACTCTGCTTCAATCAGAAATATGGTTTCATTCACGCTTAAACAACAGCAATACGATACTGTTGAGGCGTGTGATGGTAAAGAAGGGCTAGATAAAGCAAAAACGGAGCGGTTTGATTTGGTGATCACTGACGTCAATATGCCAGTGATGGACGGCATTGCACTATGCGGTGAGTTACGTCAATTACCAGCATTTAAATTTACACCAGTATTGATGTTAACAACTGAAAGCTCTGCAGAAATGAAACAACGTGGTAAAGCCGCCGGTGCAACAGGCTGGTTGGTCAAACCATTTAATCCAGAAAAATTACTCTCAACGATAAAACGCGTAATAAGGTAGCCATAGTTTATGAGTATCGATCTGTCTCAATTTATTCCAACCTTTTTAGAAGAAAGCTTCGAAGGGCTAGAATTAATGGAATCAAGCTTGCTTGACCTTGAGCAAGGAGATATAGATACAATTAACGCGATTTTTAGAGCAGCGCATTCCATAAAAGGTGGCGCTGGAACCTTTGGGTTTAATCGCGTTACTGATTTTACCCATGACGTTGAAACCTTACTCGATGAAATGCGTGATGGTCGACGTAAAATAGAACAACGTGATGTTGATTTGTTATTACGCTCTGTTGATTGTATCCGTTTGCTTATTGAAGCCGCTCGTGATGGCGTTGAATGTGACGCGCCAAGTATTCAAGATGTGCATAATGCACTGGCGCAAACCCTTAATAAAGCAGTCAACCACCAAGAAGAAGCGGAAAACGTCGAGCAGGAAATTGTCGAGACCTCGAATGAAACGCCATGTTGGAAGATTAGTTTTATTCCCCATCATGAAATGCTGCAAACCGGTAATGATGTGCTGCACATCATTAATGCGTTGGCAGAATTAGGTCCTGTCACTCAGGTCGTCGAATGCGAAAGTATTCCGCCTCTTGATTCTATTCATCCAGAAGAATGTTACTTGTCGTGGCAGATTACGTTGCAATCGAGTTGCAATAAAGGCGACATCGATGAAGTCTTTGAATGGGTGGAAGATGAATGTGACTTAATTGTCGAACAAGTTAAGAATGAATTACCCGAAATAGTTGACGAATTTGAGGCCGTTTCAGACAATGTAGAGACACCTCCTTTACCGACCCCTTCCCAGAAAACTGATGTTGAATCTGTCAGCGCAGTTAAGCCAAAAGTCAGTAATCCAGAAGGGGGCTCAATACGCGTTGGGATCGATAAAGTTGACGCCTTAATTAATCGTGTTGGAGAATTAGTTATCACCCAAGCCATGTTAAAGCAGGTTGGTAATGATTTAAGCCATCAGCAACATGATTTAGTGGAAAAGTTACTTGAAGGATTAGTGCAACTGGAAGGAAATACTCGTGACCTTCAAGAAGATGTTATGCGCATTAGGATGCTACCGATAAGTTTTGTGTTTAATCGTTTTCCGCGAATGGTTTATGACATTAGCAGTAAGCTTGGTAAGAAGATTGAACTCAAACTCTCTGGTGAGCAGACCGAACTCGATAAAACGGTGATGGAAAAAATAGGTGATCCTTTGGTTCATCTAGTGAGAAACTCACTCGATCATGGATTGGAAATGCCCGATGAGCGTATCGCGGCCGGTAAAGATGAAACCGGCACCGTTCATTTGCACGCCTATCATCAAGGTGGCTATATCGTTATTGATATTATTGATGATGGACGAGGTTTAAATACGCAGCGCATTAAAGAAAAAGCGTTAGAAAAAGGATTAATTTCAGCAGAACAAAATCTATCCGATCAAGAAATTAATGAATTGATATTTGCGCCGGGCTTTTCAACGGCTGATCAAGTTAGCGATCTTTCTGGTCGCGGCGTTGGTATGGATGTTGTCCGCCGTAATATTGAATCCTTAGGTGGGCATGTTGCTCTGACCTCAACACCAGGAGAGGGCTCAACATTTTCCGTCAGCCTTCCTTTGACCTTAGCAATTCTCGACGGCCAGTTAATTCGAGTGGCGTCCGAAACCTACATTGTGCCGTTAATTTCAATCATTGAATCGGCGCAGCTTAATCACAATAACGTTAAGGCCGTTGCGGGAAATCCGAGTCTTTATTGTTTCCGTGATGAATACATCCCAATCTATTCAATTAGGCAGTTGTTTTCTCTACCGAGCAGTCAATCCCCACTTGATGAAACAATGGTGATTATTGTTGAAAGTAGTGGGAATAAATATGCGTTATTGGTTGATGACTTACTTGATCAACAACAAGTTGTATTGAAAAGTCTCGACTCGAATTATATGCCAATTGAAGGAATTTCAGGCGCAACTATTCTTGGTGATGGTGGCGTTGCGCTTATCGTCGATATTAAAGGATTAAGTGCATTGAAACAGCAAATGTCTTGTGAGATATCACATGCGTTCGAGCACACTGTGGAGAGTGTCGCATGACTGAATATGAAAGTTTAAGTGTCACTAATAATAGTAGTAGACAATTTTTGTCCTTTATATTAGCTGGCGAAGAATACGCAACGGATATATTAAAAGTTCAGGAAATTAGAGACTGGACACACGCGACCATTGTCCCTAATTCGCCAGACTATGTTGAAGGCGTAACTAACCTGCGCGGCCAAATTATCCCAATCATTAATTTAAGAACGCGCTTTTCACTGCCATCAGACGACAACCTAAAAAATAGAATTGTTATTGTTCTAAATGTCGACGATGGGCATCGTACACGTTTGATGGGTTTACTGGTTGATGCGTTTGCTGAAACTTACGATATTAATGATTATGAAATAAAGACTGCACCCAGCAAGATTAGTGTGATTGATGATGAGTTTATTATTGGACTCGCCAGCGCTAATGAAAAAATGCTGATTTTATTAGATGTCGACGAATTACTAACGTCACAAGAATTAACCCCAACGGTAAACGACAACGTTGCTTAATGGATTATCTGTTCGAGGAGAACAACAATGAGGAACAACACGCCGGTGACTGACCGTAGAATTCCACTTATTCCGGGTCAAGATTTGGTCACTAAAACGGATCTGCAAGGTCGAATCACTTACGTTAATCCCGCATTTATCGAAGTCAGTGGTTTCACTGAGCAGGAATTAGTTGGGGAACATCATAATATCGTACGTCATCCCGATATGCCTCAAGCGGCCTTTAAAAATATGTGGTCGACGCTTGAAATGGGCCGCCCATGGGTTGGTATGGTGAAAAATCGTTGTAAGAATGGCGATTACTATTGGGTTAAGGCTAACGTGACCCCGTTAATGAAAAGTGGTCGAATCAACGAATATATGTCGGTTCGCGCCACCCCAACTGAACAGGAAGTTGATGATGCAGAACAGCTATATGCTCAGTTAAATCGAAACGAGGCGAATCTCCCTGAGCCAAGTGACATCAGCGCAAAACTCTTTCAAAAAACGTTTAATAAATGGTTATACAGTAGTCTAGCGATTTCAGCGGCCATTAGCGTGCCACTGTTTTTTAGCCCCATCGCTGCACTCGATTTTATCGGGCCGTTAGTTGGTATGGCTATTTTAGCGTTTGGTGCCAATAAAGTGTTTAGAGGGTCGGTATTACCGGGTATTGATAATTCTATTTTGGAACTTCAAAAAATTACAGAAGGTGATTACAGCCGCGAAATAGATGTAACGCAAGCGGGGGAAGCGGGTGAGTTGATGCGGATGGTCAAATCAATTCAAATAAAACTTGGCTTTGAAGTTAACGACGCGAAACAAAAAGCACAACGTGCTGAACGAGTGAAAGTTGCACTGGATAATGTGACGTCGAGCGTAATGATGGCCGACAACAGTGGCCATATTATTTACGTCAATGACGCTGTGAATACCATGTTCAATGAAGCTCAGGCAGATATCCAACAACAGCTCCCAAGTTTTGATGCCAGTAACTTGATGGGTCAAAACCTATCAATGTTTGACATTGAGCAAGGTCATTCACAATCACTTATCGATGCGTTAAAGAATCCGTTTAACTCGCAGTTGGCGATGGGAAGTCGACGATTTAATTTGATTGCGGCGCCAGTAATAGAAGATGATGGCACGCGATTGGGCTCCGTCGTTGAATGGAGTGATGTTACTCAAGAATTAGCTGCCCAAGCTGATGTTGAGAAAATTATTCAAGATGCGTCAATCGGGATGTTAAATTCACGCCTGAATACGGAGCAATATAGCGGATTTATTGGCAATGTAGCACGTGGCATGAATGAAATGTTAGATGCCATTGTAGCGCCTATTGGCGAAGTAAAGCGTGTAGTATCAGACTTATCAAAAGGTAAACTTGACTCTCGAATGTCGGGTGATTTTAGAGGAGAATTCAGTGAGCTGGATAATTCTTTGCAAATTGCCATGGTTAAGCTTGAAGAAATTGTAGGTGAGATTCGTACTAATAGTGGTTCAATCGCCGCCGGCGCGGAGGAAATATCTAAGGGTAATACCACCTTAAGCACCCGCACCGAAGCACAGGCTGCAAGCCTCGAAGAAACAGCTGCGAGCATGGAAGAAATGACAGCGACAGTGAAGCAAAATGCTGACAACGCATCACAAGCTAATTCTCTTGCAGAAAATGCAAAAGTGCTTGCTGAGAAAGGCGGTGAAATTTCTGAGCGCGTGGTTCACTCAATGAGTGAAATTAGCAGTTCAAGCACTCAGATTTCTGAAATTATCGGTGTCATTGATGAAATTGCGTTCCAAACTAACCTACTTGCCTTAAATGCGGCTGTTGAAGCAGCCCGAGCTGGCGAGCAAGGACGTGGTTTTGCTGTTGTTGCGGCAGAGGTTCGTAATCTTGCACAGCGCAGTGCAAGCGCTGCAAAAGAGATTAAAGGACTAATCAGTGACAGTGTGTCAAAAGTAGAAGAGGGTGGACGATTCGTTGATGAATCCGGCAAAGCACTTACTGAAATAGTCACTGCAATCCATGAAGTTTCTAGCATCGTCAACGAAATTGCGATGGCGAGTAAAGAGCAGGCAACTGGCATTGATCAAGTGAATGTCGCTATCAACGATATGGATGAAGGAACACAGCAAAATGCCGCCTTAGTGGAAGAAGTGGCGGCAGCTTCTGAAGGTATGGAAGAGCAAGCGGTGCAATTGCGCCAATTGGTTAGGTTCTTTTCTGTGGGGGAAGCTACTGAGACAAAAAACGTAGCCCCAGTATCCAGACCTGTCGACGTTGATGATAGACCGGTAAACGGAGCCACATCGAGCAGTTATACAAGTTCGGTGAGTGAATCTGATATGGAATGGGAAGAATTCTAGGGACTTATTATGGATCCAGTTAAACTTGGGCAAGGAAAAGGACTTTCCACTCTCAATGATCGAGAGAGAGAATTTCCTTATCAACAAGCTGATTTTGAACATGTTCGTCAAAAGATATATAACCATGCAGGTATATCGTTGGCAGATCATAAAAAAGATCTCGTCTATAACCGTCTGGTGAGACGGTTACGTGCCCTTAAACTTGATTCATTTAAAAGTTACCTTGAGTATCTAGACAGTGCTCCCAAAGAAATGTCGCAATTTGTTAATGCGATGACAACCAATCTCACCTCTTTTTATCGAGAAGCGCATCACTTTGAATATTTAAGCAATACATATATTCCACAACTAGCCAAGTCTGGTCAGCGTAAATTACGTATTTGGTCATCAGCATGTTCCGTGGGAGAAGAGCCTTACAGTATTGCCATTAGTTTATTGGAAGCAGGCATTTCAATGGAACAATGGGACATAAAGATATTAGCAACAGATATAGACACCGATGTGCTAGCAACGGCTAAAGAGGGTATCTATCCGATTGACCGGGTCGATAGTTTATCGCTGGCAAGAAAAAGATTAGGTTTTTTACGAGGAAAAGATTGTCATAGCGACAAAGTAATCGTTAAACCTTCGTTAAAAGAGTTATTGCATTTTGAGCATTGTAACTTGATGGAATCATGGAATATTCAAGAAAAACTTGATGTGATTTTTTGCCGTAACGTTATGATTTATTTTGATAAAGAGACCCAGACAAAACTTCTCGATCGCATGACTGGATTATTAAAACCTGGTGGCATGCTATTTATTGGTCATTCTGAGTCACCGGCAAGATCGATGAAAGACTATCAGTTACTCGGTCGTACAATGTATCAAAAGCGACAAGCATGAATATGGGCATTAAAGAGATACAGGCTCCAATACACACGTTGCCACAATATCCTGAATTTAAGCATATACGTCAATTTTGGATGCCCAAACGTAAGCGTGTTGCGGTAAAGGTAGTTGCTGGGGATTTTTATGTTTCAGGCCAAGATGAAGTGATATGTACTGTACTCGGTTCATGTGTTTCTACTTGTATTCGAGACGTTAAGACAGGCGTCGGTGGTATTAATCATTTTTTACTGCCTGATGCAGATTGCGACATCTTATCCTCATCAAATCGCTATGGTGTTTTCGCCATGGAGCAATTAATTAACGCGATAATTAAGTACGGTGGTCGCCGCGAAAACTTTGAGATTAAGGTTGTTGGTGGTGGCAATATGATGGCGGGTCCTAATGACATTGGTTTGCGCAATATTGAATTTGTGGAGCAATTTTTAAAGACAGAAGGATTGGCAGTAAGTGCGCTGGATGTTGGAGGCCTACAAGCCAGAAGAATCCAGTATATTGCAAAGACAGGGCAGTTAATGGTGCAAAAGCTCAAAGATAGCAATAATGCACGTACTATGGCATTAGAGCTTGAGAGTCAAAGAAATATTCAACAACAAACAAATGATGACATTGAATTGTTTGATTAGGGAAGAGGGAAATAAGGTGATTAAAGTTCTCATTGTTGATGATTCAAAATTAGTTAGAGAGATTGTGTCTGAAGTCATTACAAACTTTGCAGATATGACAGTGGTGGGCGCTGCAAAAGATGCGTTTGAAGCACGAGAGATGATTAAGAAACTTGATCCCGATGTGGTGACATTGGATGTAGAGATGCCGAAAATGGACGGCATAACATTTTTGAAAAACTTAATGCGACTACGGCCAATGCCAGTCGTCATGTTGTCAACACTCACTCAACAAGGGGCTGACACGACGTTAGAGGCGTTAGCTTGTGGCGCTGTTGATTTTATATCCAAGCCTCGTTCTAGCGCATTATTAAACGACTTAACGCAATTTAGTGATGAGCTTTACCAAAAGTTAAAACTAGCCTCTACTGTTAACGTCAAAAAAGTTGGGAGCAATCAGAGCAAGGCGCTGATAAATGCTGATTTTGAGCCACTACACATTAAGCATCATATTATCGCACTCGGCGCTTCAACTGGGGGGACAGAGGCACTACGTGATGTATTGTCGATGTTACCCGAAAATTCGCCTGCCGTGGTGGTGACACAGCACATTCCCGAAAGCTTTAGTCGTCGGTTTGCACTGAGATTGGGCGAATATTGTAAAATGACCGTGCATGAAGCTAAAGATGGCCAGTTAATTGAACCAGGAAATATTTATATAGCGCCTGGCTCTCATCATTTAGTCATCGAGCAGGTGAATCATCATTATCGCTGCCGACTAGATGACTCCGCGCCGTGCAATAGACATAAACCGTCGGTTGATATTATGTTCCAATCGCTTGCAAAACTAACAACCGTTGATGTTTACGCTGGGTTGCTGACTGGAATGGGAAGTGACGGAGCTAGTGGTTTAAAATTGTTAAAAGACAATGGTCATTTTACGGCTATTCAAAATAAAGCAACTAGTATGATTTGGGGAATGCCTGGCGCCGCGTTCTTGCTCGACGCCCATCGTATCGATTTACCTATTTCGCAAATTGCACCTGAGTTAATCAAACAAGTTAATGAAACTCTCCATGGCTCTTCAATGGTAAGGAGGACGAATGAATCGGCATAATGTAATCGTGCTTGTTAGTCAGCTGGTTTGTATTGCTGTAATAAGTGGCTGTGTTTTTGGGCAGGTACCTGATGGGTATCTCTATCTTGGGTTGACTGTTTTATTGGCGTTGCAGGTTATGCAGTTTGTGCTGCATCGTAAGTCGCTTAATATGGTCTTTGATAACGCAAATATTACCATTGAATCTACGTCCTCATCTAATGTGGTCAGTCAAGACATCGAGCAAAAATTGGGAGAAATGTTTGTTGAATTAGAGCAGACGTTTTCGTGTGAACGACAGGTAATTGGCAATGAGATAAACCGTACATCGGGATTACTCAGTGAAGCGGTGCTTGGTATGAGTGAGTCGTTTCATAATATGAAAAACATCAGTGACCGCCAACATTCGTTGTTAAACGCTCATGTTAATCATGAGCAAGTTGATGATAACGATAATACATCTAATAAGGCTGATTTTGAAAAAGAGTTGTCAATGCACGAATTTTTAGAACAATCTTCACGTCTTACTAACGAGTTTGTTCAAGTCGTCATTAATAACTCTAAACAAAGCCTTAAAACGTTAAGTCACATTGACCATATGGTGAAGCAAGTAGACAGTATTTTTAGTCTACTTCAGAATGTCGAAGGATTGGCCAATCGTACGAATCTTTTAGCACTCAATGCGAGTATTGAAGCTGCAAGGGCAGGTGAAGTCGGGCGTGGTTTTGCTGTGGTGGCAGATGAAGTACGTTCGTTATCCATTAGCTCTTCTGAATTAAACGAACAAATTCGTGGAAAGATCAGCGGTGCCAAGGCAACGATTGAGTCATTGCGCAGCGGTGTTGAAGAGATGGCGTCAGCTGATATGTCTCAAACTTTTGAAACACAATCAAAAATTAACGAAATGACTGGCAAAATGGGGCTAATTAGCCGTAACATGGAAGAAAGTATTACTGAGTTAACAACAATGAGTAATGAGATGGATACGGCTGTTGGAAATGCCGTGCGCTCATTACAATTTGAGGACATGACTTCGCAGGCACTAGCGTCCATTTCAACCAACATTGAGCAGTTTGATGCATTAAGTCAACAACTTCATGACGTTGGTGGTAGTAATGACTCACTGTTTGTGAAAGTCGATAAAATTAATGCTGTTTGTCAAGCAGTTAGAAAGCATACCACCAGTATTGGTGAGCATCGTACCGTGTCTCAAGAGACGATGGACGAAGGCGAAATTGAATTGTTTTAATACCAGAATAGATTTAGGAGTTTTTATGCCAATCGTAAGTTCAACATCATCTAATAGTAAAGATGTTTTGATTACAGTGTCAGATCGTTTTGATTTTTCTCAGTATAAATTATTCAGAGAAAGTTATTGTGAATGTAACACCCCGGGAACAGAGTTTAGATTAGATCTGAGTAGTGCCAATTATATGGACTCTTCAGCATTAGGTATGTTGCTACTACTTAAAGAGCACGCCGATAAAATCAAAGGCAAGATTATTATTGAGCGTCCGAATGATTCAATTAATAAGGTGCTTGAGATTGCTCAGTTTCACCATTTAATGGAGATTGTCCGCTAAGTGCGGTTATGATGATGCAGTCGCAAAACAGGGATATCCTGATAATCGATTCGAATCAAGATAACGTTGAGCGCCTGACTCAGATTATTAGTGAGGAAGGCTTCGCGGTATCCAGTGCTCAAAACGGTATGCAAGGATTAGTAAAATTTTATCAGCATAAACCGGATCTTGTGCTCATTGATTTTCACGCCGAAGGCATGAGCGCAATCGAGACATGTCGTCAAATTAAGGCGCTGGCAACCAATGTGTTTGTACCAGTATTGATGATTTCAACCTACCTTGATGATGAACAAATTAGCACCTGTGTTGAAGCCGGTGCTGATGATATTGTATTTAGACCATTTTCACTGGCAATATTTCGTTCAAAAATTTACGCGATGTTTCGCATTGCAAACCTCTACAGTAAACTCTATACCCTAACATCGGAGCGTCAAAACGATGAGGAATTGGCAGAACAGCTGTTTAGTACCGTTGTCGAAAAGGGCAACGTTGCCAAAGAGCATATCAGTATATTTAAGCGCTCTGCCGAAACATTTAGTGGTGACGTCCAATTAACCGCTCTTTGTCCTAATGGTGATATTAATGTGCTATTGGGGGATTTTACAGGGCATGGTTTGAGCTCCGCAATCGGTGCGATACCGTTAGCTGATACGTTTAGAGCAATGACGGATAAAGGGTATTCTCCGTTAGAAATTATTAAGCAAATAAATCGGAAAATGCATCAACTGCTGCCGACGCATATGTTTCTAGCAATGACAATGGTGAGTTTATCTGTCAACGAACAAATTGCTTATATTTGGAATGCCGGTATGGAAGACTCATTTGTCTTTGATTCTAAAACGGGAGAGCTAAGGCAACGCATCGGATCTTTTCATCCACCGCTTGGTATATCAGCCAATCTTTTATTGGATATTAGACCTGAAGTGATTCCGTTAACAAAAGACGACAGAATTATTTTATATAGCGATGGCATTGTTGAGGCGAGAAATGCACAAGGGGACTTTTTTGGGGAACAACGTTTCATAGAGGCAACCCAACAAGGGTTTGTAGATAATGATGTCAAAGGGCATATTATTGCGGCGTTAGAGGTATTTTGTGAAGACTTACCGCAAGATGATGATATCTCTCTGGTAGACATTAACTGTGATGTCTCGTTATATCAGGCACTCTTTCCTGTCGCTGAAAGCGAAAAAGAAAAAATTCTCAATAGCACTATTGAAGACGAATTTACGGGGAGATGGTCGTGGCAGATGGCACTAATGGGCGAGAAACTGGCAACTGTTAATCCTATTCCAATTATCATCAATCAGATTAATGAAATGGAAGGGCCTGGCGACCAGTGGCATGGTTTATATACGGTATTAACTGAACTCTATGTTAATGCGTTAGATCACGGCGTTTTAGACCTTGATTCAAGCTTGAAAAATTCACCTGAAGGGTTTGCACAGTATTTTCAAAAGAAAGAAGAACGACTTGCAGTCTTGGGGAACGGTTACATTAAAATTAAGCTCGAATATACCTCCACCGATCAAGGGGGAACGCTTGATATCATGATGATTGATTCGGGGATTGGCTTTGAATTTACACCTTGGGTTGAAGAGCTAGGTGATATTGAACTTGCTAAAAATGATTTTAGTGGTCGTGGTATCAAATTAGTCACTGAGCTTTGTCAAAAGCTCAGCTACCATGAGAACGGCAGTGCGGTTAAAGCCACTTACACATGGAACAAATAATTAATTAGAACGGCGTTAGATTGCCGCCTTAAGCTGTTGTAATTGTGTTTCACTGAGTAACTTATTCACATCAAGAAGTAATACTAAGCGTTCATCCACTTCCACTAATCCTTGAATATAGGCAACATCAATAAAGCCTCCGACGGTAGGCTTATCACGAATGTCCTTATGATTGACCGCATGCGTATCAGACACTGAATCAACGACTATACCAATAACATTTTGGGCTTCGTCTCCAACAATGTTTAACAAGATCACTACGGTGGTGGGCCCATAGGGAATGGATTCAAGTCCAAACTTTTCCCTTAAGTCAATGATCGGTACGATATTTCCTCGTAAATGTAAAACGCCTTTGACGTAATTAGCTATTCCTGGAATGCTAGTAATATTGCTCCATTCACGAATTTCATTAACCATTAAAATATTGACGCCATACTCTTCATCATTTAACGAAAAGGTTAAAATTTGTTCTGTGTCTGATTGAAGCCAGCTACTGTGGTTAGTGTCCATATCTTTTTACCTAATTCCATTGTCTTTGAAGATTATTGAGTTGACCTAATAAAACTATTGAACCATGAAAAGTGGATTGATCTCAACATTTAGTATTGTTTTTCATTAAAAAGTCTGTCTATTATATTAATTAAATAGCTTAACCGTGCTCAAGGAACAAACAGAGTAATTTTGATAACGCAGTTAGTTAGTCCGTCAATGTGATTAACTCATTCAAATATTTTAGTCTCAAAGGAGAGAGAAATGGCAGAGCCTAAATCTGTATTAGTCGTTGATGATAGTCGTTTGACCCGCATGATGATTGTCAAAATGATCAAGACCCATCATAGTGATTGGCCAATTACTGAGGCCACATCCGTTAGTGAGGCGCTTGAATGTGTTAACTCTCAAACGTTTGATTTCATTTCCTTAGATCACAATATGCCTGATGGCACTGGTTATGAGATTTTACCGCAAATTAATATCGCTCAGCCTGCTGCTCACATTGGAATATTTACCGCAAACATTCAAGCTGTTGTAAAACAGCGCTTTGAAGAGCTTGGCGCGACATTTTATGGTAAACCCATTAGTGAAGCGATGATTCTACAGTTCACTGCTGATGGAGGCCAATCATGACATCAGACATTTTTACTGAAGATTATTGCGATACCTTATGTGAATTATTCAATATTGGGATGGGACGAGCTGCGGTGTCATTTAGCGAGATGGTCAATGACGAAGTCCTTTTAACAGTTCCATCATTGAAAGCAGTTGATTTCAATACCGCAATGGAACTGTTTCAATGTATTTCTCCAGGTAATGTAAATGCCGTTGAGCAATATTTTGAAGGGCGCTTTTCGGGTAACGCATTTCTGTTTTTCAATGATGAATCGAGCTTACAACTGGTACGCAGTATTTTAGGTGAGGGCAATTGGGGCAGTGAACTTGGAGAACTAGAACAAGAAGCGTTAAAAGAAGTATCAAATATCATTCTGAATGCGTGTTTTGGTTGTATCGCCGATGTGCTTGATTGCGAACTTGAAAGTAGTGTTCCTGATCTTATTTGTGGCGAGATTAATGACGTTTTTGACGTTGAACGAATGCGCATCGGTGAAAATCCGCTAGTGCTTACATTATCGATGTCATTTAGTTTGCCAAATAAAAAAATTACAGGCCAAGTAAGTTTAATAATGGCAAGTGACTCAATTAAACGCTTAATTACAGAGTTAGAGCGTTTTATGACCTTGTATGTCTAAGGGGTTATAAAATGCATAATATTGTATTTGATAATACCAATTGTGGGCTAATTGTTATTGATAACGAAGGCGTTATAGTCGATGTTAATCAATGGTTTGTGAAACATAGTGATAGACGAAAACTTGAATTAGTAAATCAAAATATTTTTGACTGTTTTGAATTGGGCAATGGTTTGACCGTCAAACGGGCTATTGAGCAAGCGACAAATTATGGCATGTCATCGATTTTATCAAGTGCGTTGCATCCTAGGTTATTCCCACTTTATGCGCATGCTCATAAAAAAGATAAATTGATGGAACATACTTGTTATGTAAAGTCATATAGTGTCGATGGCACGCGCTTTGCCCTCATCCAAATCCATGATGTAACAGATTCAGTAATGAGAGAACGATTATTACGTAATCGTACCAAAGATTTGTCCATTTTTTCCTTAGCCGTTAAACACAGCCCTAGCGCTGTTGTTATCACTGATGCATTGGGTATCATCGAATATATTAATCCTAAGTTTACCGAAATCACTGACTTTGAAGGCTACGATTGCATTGGTCGACCGTATTTTAGCTTAGGGCGTCTATCTAATAATGAAAAGATTGAAGAAAACATTTGGCGCATGCTAGAGCAGCATCAAGAGTGGGTCGGCGAACGTTGTAATCTGAAGAAAAATGGCGAAAAGTATTGGGCAAACGAACATATTTATCCGATTCTCGATGGTGATAATTGCATTAGTCATTTTGTTGCAATGCAGGATGATGTGACTCAATTTAGAAATATTTCAAGAAAATTTAGCTATCAGGCCGCACATGATGCTCTCACAGGTTTAATCAATCGACAAGAATTCGAGGGCATTCTTCGGGGGACTATTGACGGTAATAACGATGAACCCGATACCCATTCGTTATGTTTTATAGATATTGATCAGTTTAAATTAATTAATGATACCTGTGGTCATATCGCCGGTGATGAACTGTTACGTCAAATATCTGTGTTATTTAATCGTCATTGTTCAACTGACGATACCTTAGCAAGAATTGGCGGTGACGAATTTGCACTACTACTTCATGGCCATGATATTTCTAAGGCTAAATTAACTTGCGAAATGCTTATTCAATTGGTTGAAGGCTTTAGATTTCGTTGGAATGAACACGTTTTTAAACTGGGCGTTAGCATTGGTGTTACCGAAATTTTTAGCGACAGCATCAACTACGTAGAAGCCATTAAACAAGCCGATAGTGCATGTTATGCCGCTAAAGATGCAGGACGTAATCGCTATCATGTTTATCAAGAAAATGATAAAGCACTCGCTCAGCGAAAAGATGATACTTACTGGGCAACAAAAATAAATAGTGCCCTCGAGAATAACCGGCTAGCTTTGTATGCTCAGCCAATAGTTTCTTTACAGACTAAACAAAAAATTAGTCATGAGATTCTAGTAAGAATGATTGATGATAACGGAAACTTAATACCTCCTGGGTTATTTTTACCGGCTGCGGAGCGATTCGATTTGTCTCACAGAATTGACCAATGGGTAATCGATAATACCTTGGCATGGTTATGTGAACATCATAATGATATCGACCATATCGACCATATATCCATTAATTTATCTGGTTTGTCGTTGAGTAATGAAATGCTGCTACAGCACATTATTAAAGCAATAAAGGCAAATAAGGTACAGGCCTCAAAACTTTCGTTTGAAATAACAGAAACAGCCGCCATTGCAAATTTAACGCACGCGAAACTTTTTATTAGTGCACTAAATGCCTATGGATGTAAGTTTGCGCTAGATGATTTTGGCAGTGGTTTGTCATCATTTGCTTATTTAAAAAATCTAAAAGTCGATATGTTAAAAATTGACGGTATGTTTATCAAAGATATGCTCAAAGATCCTATTGACGAAGCAATGGTTAAATCAATTAACGATGTGGGCAAGGTCATGGGCATGGAAACGATTGCTGAATTTGTCGAAAATGATGAAATTCGTCAACGTCTTGAAGAAATAGGCATTAATTACGGGCAGGGATATGGACTTGGAAAGCCAGTACCTATAGATGAAATCATCATTAAAAGTGTGGAACTTATTTAAACTGAACTCGGCCTAATTAGGGCAGTTATTCTGCCCTAATTGATAAAAAGATTAACGACGACGTTTCTTCTTGGGTTTCTTCTTTTTCACTTTTCCTTCAAGCGTTTCTTGAGCAAGTTTTTCAGCAACCTGAGCTTCTTCTACGACCGCCATTTGTGGCGTCTCTAAGCATATCTTTCCAATAGTACCTTGTCGAAACTCATGCAGTAGAATTTCACACGTTTTGTGCATATCTACGCGGCCACCAGCACGTTTAAACCCGCGTACATTACCGATAGCTTCAATTAACTCCCAGTCGTTTTGCGGTAATTCATCGAGCTTATAGCGCTCTTTAATCATCAATGGATAATCCTTTAAAAAATACTCGCCAGCGTATGACGCAATATCTTCGTATTCAAACGCTGTATCTTTAATGGCACCCGTGATAGCCAATCGATAACCACTGTGATCATTGTGTACTTTTGGCCATAGAATGCCAGGCGTGTCACACAGCACAATGCCATTTTTCAAATTAATGCGCTGCTGGCGTTTGGTAACGGCAGGTTCATTACCTGTTTTGGCAATGATTCGTCCAGCAAGGATATTAATGATTGTCGATTTACCAACGTTGGGGATCCCCATAATCATCGCACGAATATCCTTACCTGTTTCATCACGATGAGGTACTAGTTTGCGGCACAGTTCGAGTATTTTAGCGACTTGTGTCGGTTCATTCGCCGTTATTGCTAGCGATGAAATACCTTGTTGACTATTTAGGTGTTCCTGCCATTGAGCAACCACCTCGTCATCAGCCAAATCACATTTGTTGAGTACCTTGATAAGCGGTTTATCACCACGTAATTCATTGGCAAATGGGTTCTCACTAGAATAGGGAATTCGTGCGTCAACGACTTCGATAATAATATCGATTTGCCCCATGACTTCTGTCATTTCTTTACGGGCTTTGTGCATGTGACCGGGGAACCACTGGATAGAGTTTCTACTCATTTGATTTTGTTGCCTTTTTTGTTTTTCTTTAGTCTCATGGGGTACATTGTGGGGTACTAAAAGTATGAGTTCGAATTTGTTATAAATATAGGTATAAATCTATTTTAACTGATGCCGTTTAATATATATATTAAAGAACACTCATTTCTAACAAAGAAAAGGGAGATTAGTGTATTTCTTTTTGAATTTCCCCCTACCTAATCACCTTCGTTTATTCTTATTGTTGCGCCTTTTATTATTCGTGTGTTTCTTTTGTGCCTGTAAGTGTAAGTCTTTAAACTTTTGTAATTCAGCTTTTGTCTCTTCTAGCTCATTCTGTAATTGTGTGTTCTGCTCAGAGATATTTGTTGAATCCTTAATCGCATCTTTTAAGTTTTTATGTTCGTTCTGTAACGACCTTAAAGCGCTCCTACTTGCTTTTAATTCTTCTTGTTCGCTTTTTACACAGTCTGATTCATTATTAATGAGACGTTCGATTGTTTTATTTCGAGGGAGATTATGAACTTTGGCTAAATCGTCCAGGCGTTTATTCGTTACTGTATCAATTACAAAGTTGAAAGATTTAGTACTCTTTCTATTGTCACGAGTTTGTTTTTGTCGCCACGCGTTTTTCATATCTCTCGATATTAATGTTTTCTTATCTTCAGAGAGGGAGCTTAATGCATTGAGAATGCTTTCGGATATGCCAGTTTGAGAAATTGAAATCCACGTTATGTTATATCCTTTATTCTGAAGATAACTAATTGCCCAATTGCAATGTTTTTCATTCCTATCTTTTATCCATGTAAATAAATCTGTTTGAGGCTTCATATTAATAGCATCCCTAAAAATCTTAATAGTTACGTTGTGTCATTCCATCTGAATTTATAAAGAATTCAAGTGTGACTTATACTGTAACAGATAATCATACGCGATACGATACGGCGTACCGCTACTAATTACGTTACTTGTAACGTGATGGTGATTGATTACGGCGTACCGATACTTATACTATGATTTTAAGTGATTTGTTAGAAATATAAGGGGTGGTGTATGCTATAAAACATTATTTGTAATTTTGTTTTTAGATAGGCTAGGTGTATGCTATATAATTAAATTTCTTCAGAAATAGTTGTTATGTATTTAGAGTCAATATTTATAAAATATGAAAATATTCAGGCAGCAGAGAAATACTTTATAGTAAAATTATTACAGTACTTAGATGATGAAATTTCGATAACTAAACCTGTTAAGTTCATGGTTGATGAGTTTGGAATACACGCTCGTGTTGTGTCTAGTTCGATTCGTTATTTAATAAAACATGATTACTGTGTCCAAAGTAAAATAAAAAAGACTCGAGGGAGGTCACTTACAAAGTTGACAATTCAGCCGAAATTAATTGAATTAATAAATGACTGTCAAAGTTTAAATGTTAAGTATCACAGAACTTTAATTGATGACCTCTTGTGTACAGCTCCTTTGTGTCGCGATACCGAAACAGGTAAGCAACATCCTCTGACATTGTCGTGTCGTTTACTGCTGATTGTTTTACTGAGCCATTCTAATAAATGCGGTGTCGTTCGAGGTTTAGGGGGAACAATGTTATGCCAATTGACAGGAATGAAGAAAGCTAGATTAAAATCAGAACTAACTAAGTTAAAAGATTTTGGCTATATTCGTTCATCAGTTTCGGGGTTGAATGGCGAGTACCTATTAGGAACTGTCAACACAGTCTATTTTCTTAATTTAACAAATACGAGATATCGTAATACTGGCTACTCCGGAGCCGTTATTTTGTTTCCGGTCAATATGTTTAAAAGTCATGAAGCAAGTAACCTTATTACTTTGGGCGTCAAAGCAAGGAAGATGAAGGATGAAATGAGTGATAGTTTCAATGCTCCCCTTAACCCCATTTTCTATGAATTTAGACATTACAAGCCTTTTTATGATGATGTCCGTAATATTGATATTAGAGAATTAAGTCAATTTTTTGGAACCAAATTAACCAAAAACCCAGGAACTTATTTACAACTAAAAATATCTGAATACGCATCATACCTGCTGTCAACTCATTGGAAGACGTTGATAGGCTCTAGAGTTTTTCACTGTGAATATTTAATGTCCCAAATTAGAATGGAAGCTCTTGCTACGAGATATAGATCCAGAAAGGAAAGAGGCTCTACCCATGAGGATGAGCAAATAGAATTGTTATATGAGATGATTTTTTCGTTAGCAATGGAATTAGCACTTACTATTAAATCAGCTGTGGAACCTATAGAGTCAAAAGTTCAGTTCAAATTTGAAGATATGGATTTCGTAATTCTTCCCACTGGCTTAAAAGGTGGGATTAGCGCCAGGAGTTATCCATCAATAGAGCTGCATTCGAAAAATATGAACGATAAGCTAACAGGTTTTTATCTTTTAAATGAGCTTTTCGAACATATTGGGGATGAAGATGCTGGTATGAGCAAAAAAGTTTCTTTATCAGTTGAAGAGCAGTATAAATATGGCTTACTTACACGACCTAATCCAAAAAAAGAAAAATATCTCTACAAGGTGAGGGAATTAAAGGTGTTCTAATGTTGATTGAGTTTTAGTTTCATTTTAAATAGTTTGCTGTTGTTAGGTATATAACTCCAGAGTAGTCAAGTTAGCAATACCTGATAATTAGCACAGCTAGACTTGTGAAATAAATTAAAGACTTCTATATGGTGGAGATTGTTAACGTCGGTATAACTAGTATTAGTAAGTTAACTAAGTCTATACCTAAAGCTATCCATTAAATAATTACAAGTATCAACATTCTTATGTGTAACTAAAACCACCATAGGAATACTGATATGAAAGTAAGGCATATAACCAATCAGAACTTAACCCTCTCTAGTCAAGACACTTATAATGATTACCCAATCCAGACTCATTGTGGGGCGTTAGCTATCAATTATCTAGAGCGTATTGATAAAACGTTGGTATATGCTTTACTAGAGCACGCAAGAACATTTGTAATCAGGGTTGATTTAAGGCTTCCTGCTAATAAAATTAATGATAAGACTAATGTAATTTCTAAGTTTTTTGATTCACTTAAAGCACAGATACGAGCTGACTTATTGAAAAAAGAGAAAGGTGGTATACGAGTTCATCCTTGTACGCTGAGATATATTTGGGTTAAAGAAAAAGATACTTCTATTAATAATCATTACCATGTGTTGCTGTTACTTAATCATGATACCTATCATACATTAGGTGATTTTAAGGCTGAGGAAGGGAACATGGCTGCTCGGATTAAAAAGGCGTGGACGAGTGCGTTAAATATTGATTTTGGTGAATGTGTAAGATTGGTCTATTTTCCAAGGAATCCAACATACAGTATCAACGCGAACTCAAAGGATGCCCCTCAAGATATCAATAGTGTGATTCATCGGACTAGTTATTTTGCTAAGGTTAAAACTAAGTCATACGGAGACGGTAAAAGGTCATTTGGCTGCAGTATGAACTGATATGTGCTTGTTGTTCACTTTTTAGTGTAAAACCTGATAAAAGGAAGCTCACTACCTAAAATAGTTCAGATGCCTTTACTGGTAGGGTTTACAAGATCCCATAATTCCAAAATGAGTACTTGAACATACCAAAAAAGAGCTGCTGAAATGCAGCTCTTTTGACGTCTAATCGAATAGGCTAGCGATACCAGCTACTACTCCACCAGCAATAGCTAATGGAACAGCTACAGGAGCCGCTGCAACGCCTAAACCAACAGTTGCAGCACCAGAGGCTAGTGTTCCAATTACAGCGCCTGAGCTTGCTGCTACGACGGTTCTACCGACGCTTACTTCTGATGTGCCTGTTAACTCTTTTGATACTTCATTGCCACTTAAGCCAATGGCGAGTGCTTTTTCAATTGTCATCTATGATCCTCGTTTAAAGTTGAATGTGAGCAAATATACTCACGTTAGTAACTGAATTGGTTTTGATGTACGTGCTTACAATTCCAATTCAATAAAATCCCGATCAACATCTTCTTGGGTAATTCCGATGTATCTCAGGGTTGTGCCCTCAGAGCTATGTCTGAGCATTTTCATCACACGCGCGATGTCTTTTGTCTTGTGGTAAAGATGATAACCACGAGTTTTACGCATTGAGTGGGTGCCTAAGCGAAGATTTAGCTCTTCGCCAACGAGTTCAAAGGCTTTTGAGACTGCGCGCCGTGTAAGCGGCCTAGGGGCTCTATTGATAGCTTGTTGATTACGGTGTGATTGAAATAAGTAGATGTGGTGTGGGTAGGTTAACTTGATGTCATTAATCAGAATGATGGTTTTAGCGTTGAGCTTTATCTCAGCACGTTTGCCTGTTTTCCCTTCGTAGATAATTAAACGTTCATCTTGAATATCAGTGAACTTAATTGATAACAAATCTGAGATACGTAATGCCAGGTTTAAGCCAATGTTCCAAAGTTGACTCATTTGCTTAGAGCAACGTCGTTCAAGTAAATGGCTAATTAGCCTAACCGTATCTAGATCTTTTACTGCATGTACTTCAGCCATAATTGAATCTCCGTGTCGTTAGGGGAAATTAACCAATCTCGATACTCACTTCAAAGGCATCCATCGCGTGATATTCAATGAAATTGCAAATGAAGGTATTGATGAACTGATAGTTAGCAATTGCGCAATGCTCACGACCAAATAACGTCGTGAGTCGTAATCTCTTAAAACAGATATCAATCTCTTTCGCTAGTTCGGCAAATGGATGGCCCTGATAAGAAAAGTCAGTCATGTAAATTAACTGCCAGCGAGATTGAGAATGCTCGATACGAATTTCGACGGGATGGTAACCGCCATATTCAGCTGAATAATCAGGATCTCTATAATTGAAGGTTAACGCCTGGCTAGCCTCAACATCAATCTGTTGGGTGCGCAGAGCAGCGTTAAGTATCTTAAAAAGTTTATTGGGTAGTTTTATCCCTTGAGGTTTAATAAATTCTAATTGCATGGGGTTATCCTTGAAGTGCTGGGAATATTGGAAATAGTTTGATTGAGGTAAAGAGCCGATAGACTGGTGAATAGTGTGTTAAAGCAATCCACGTTCGGCAAAAGAGCTGGTGGTCTTGCCAACGACAACATGATCAAGCACTGAAACATCAATGAGACCAAGTGCTTGAGTCAGCCTACTTGTAATGGCTATATCAGTTTGCGAAGGTTTACTTGAACCAGAAGGGTGGTTATGTGCAAAAATCACCGCTGCTGCGTTATGAGTAAGCACTGTCTTAACAATCTCACGTGGATAAACACTAGCGGCATTGATAGTGCCAAAGAACAGCTCTTGAAAATCAATCATCTGATGCTGTGAATCAAGCAGCATTACTGCAAATACTTCCCTCTCATAATTTCCCAACTTAAACCTTAAGAACTCCTTAGTGGCCTCAGAGCTCGTAAATGCATCTTCACGAACGTACTTACAGGCCAATATCTCAGCCGCTGCTTCTAACACTTGGTTCTCAGTCATAGGCGTATCAAACGTATATGTCTGGTTGTTTGTAGTGTGCATAATCCGTCTCCTTTTAGTTTATGGCGTCTAATGCACACAAGTAATATATGTCTCAAATATTTTTGAATGGCATCGAGCGTAAATTTTTACCCATCAAGCCAATGCTGTGAATGAACACACAGGATTAAAGACGATGAGATTTATTAAATTAAAAGAAGTGATGGAATGTACTGGCTTGGGTCGCTCAACGATTTACAAATACATTGAGAAAGGAGAATTCCCAAAGTCAATTTCATTAGGCGAGAGGGCAGTCGCTTGGCTAGAAAGCGAGGTCCATGATTGGATGATGGCGAAACTAGAAGAGAGAGGAACGGCATAGAACATCGCTATTCACAAGACATGGCCGATCGCATATAGTGGCGTTTTGTAGTCATTCATGAGCAAGGACGTTATGAATATAAAACACCTCAAAAACCTTCCCTACCAATTTGCTTTTAATCAGCACAATGAAATTGTTCATATATCAACTGTACAAAGTGGTCTTAAATGCAACTGTTTTTGTGCGAGCTGCGGTGTCGCTTTGGTTGCGCGTAAAGGACAGAAGAATATACAACATTTCGCACACCATTCAGAGCAAGAGCGGGATTGTGCTGGTGGGTTAGAAACAGAATTGCACTTACGTGCAAAAGCTATTATTGAAAGAAACATGTCAGTGATGTTTCCAATGAGGTTTTTAAATTCGAAAGAACGTCAGATTGTACCGCTCGAAACTGTTGTAATTGAAGTTTATAAGGGAGATAGAAAACCTGACTTAATCGTCACTGTTGATGGTCATGAATATTTAATAGAGATTGCCGTTACTCACTTTTCTGACTCAAAGAAAAAGTTAGCCTATCGAGAAATGGGAGTCTCTGCATTTGAAATAGATTTATCCAATTTATACGTAGATGATGTTCTTGAGCTTGATAAAGAGATAGAACAAGCGCTGATGACAAATTCAAATGTAGCAAGTATGGCTTGGGTGTCGTTGAATTTATGCTCTCCAATAGGGCAGCAAGTTAAGGTGCAAGAACATCAAGATTCTCAGCAGTTAATCGAGCGAAACAATAAATTGAAAACAGATAATGATAAACTAGAAATCCAGTTGGTCAGCAATGCCAAGTACCTCGAATCTAAGAAGCATATAGAGGATAAAATTAGAGAGTTTGATAATGTTAATCGTGAAATAAGCTCAAGAAAAAAACAACTTATCGCCTTAGATCGAACTGTAAAAAATCAAATGGAGACAGTAGTAAGCTATAATAAAGAATTACCAGTACTTCATGAAACATTAATTGGACAACATAAAACGTTATTAAAAAAGCATGATGCAGCGACGGCTAATCTGACTAGACTGCATATGAAAGTTCATGATGTTAGTAATGAGCTTAGTGGCATTTCGAAAAGAATGGAAACAGCACGACACGAAGAAGAAATATTTGAGAATAAAAAACTAGAATTTGAATATTTTGAAAAGCACGTTGATTATTTGTTGGAAATGTTAAATGCACGCGGTTGTGATGTTAGGAAAGCAGCGGAATTGACAGAAAGTATTCATGAGATTGAATACACTCTTAAGGATAAGAAAGAGAAGCTTGAAGGTGAAATCTCATTAATAACTGCTGAGAAGCTTGAAATACAGAATAGAGCTAACTGTGAGTTAAAAAAACTTAATGAACATCGAGATAAACTAAAACTAGATATTGAGACCTTTAAGGCCCAAAGAGACAAAGCACAATCAGAAGCGTTTAAAGCTGAAAGAATGAAAAAACAAATATTACGTTCAGAATAAGTTTTACTCGAAATAATGAAAAACCAGCGGCCACTATGTGACGGCTGGCTCTTCTACCCACCCTTACCCGTAGTACAAAATTGCGATTCGACTAATAAGAATACCGTTCGTCTAGCTTTTTACAAAGCAACAATAATGCTCTCCTAAATTGGTTAGACTCGCGGTGTAATAGCGTAATGGCTTTTTACACGGCGTGTTATAGATATAACTAATCTTACCTTGTTCGTGGTATTTCCACTCTTTTGGCGTTGAGGTGCCATTGCCTATTGGGTTCGTCTAAACTACCAAACTGCTGGATATTCTACAATATCCGGAACTGAAAATCCGTGATTAAGAAGCTGTTTTCGCAATACAAATTGGAGCATAAGAGCGTGACCTGTATTTTTTTCTAGCTTTAATTTTTCATTTAGAAAATAGTTTAACGCATTAAATACTTCACTCAGTGCTAATTGCTCACTAATGCTTGATTTCCATAATGAATCTTGGTCGTACTGATTAGTTTTATCACTCAAGTCACGAGGTAAAGAATATGACTGATATACAATTCTAAATAGGTTATTACCTTGATGGTGAATAACAATTTTTTGCTGTGGCACGTGAGAAATACGGAAAATGCTGCCTTGTGCTATGTCAAAGTTCATTAAGTGACTTAAAATTATTTTACCTTCTACTTTAAAGAACTCCACTTCGTTATCATCACTGTAATTCCAATATACCTTAAATGAATTACGACGTAGTTTATGACCAAATAATTCAAGCAATGGCTTTAGTTGTTGCTCAGTTCCTAGTTTGCTTCCATTTTTCCAAGCACTAACGATTGATTGTTGTGTCCGACATGCGTCTTTAATCTCGTTTTGAGTCCATCCTTCATTAAGTGCTAATTTTATTAGTTGTTTAGTCTGCTTGAATGGTCTTTTTTGTTTCTTAGTTGAATTCATTATATCCCTCAAAAGACAGGTGAGAAATCACCTGTCTTATCCATAACAACTATTTTTTTTGATTTGGATTTAGTTGCTTACCTTTATTTCCCTGAACTTTAGCATAAGCATTATTAGAACCAGAAGTTCTTTTATTAGGATTATTTTGATTTGCTTTATGATTGTTTTGGTTTGACATGGTATTTCTCCGTTAATTAGTGTTGAAAGTCACGGTCTAGTTTATGTGTGAGTTAAAAAATAAAAACTGATATTTTAATGATAATTAGTAATATTGAGAGATACTATCGAAAGTAGTTAGTTATCGGCATTGGTGGGTATTGATTATTCAAGGAAGAACGGATTAATAAGGCAACTTATATCAATGGAATAGAAAATCAATGATGTAATCAAAATGATTGTATCGTTATTTCGCAATTGTTATAGTATCGCCAATATCAACATTGAACTGCATAAAACATGACTATTAAAGCACTAGAATTGCTTTCTCATGCACAAAAAGAACGACTAGCCTTTATCGACTTTAGTTTGCAATACTTCGGGCAAGTGACTCGTGCAGACATTATTCAACGATACAAAACCGGTCTTGCAGCTGCAACTCGTGATTTTTCACTTTATAAAGAATATGCAGCCGATAATTTAATCCTAAAACATCAGACTAAAAGCTATCATCGTGTAGATTGCTTTCAACCTTTATTTGAACATAATCCCGACGCTATATTAGCTGGCTTATGCCGTGGGTTTGGTGATGGGTTATCAAATGACGTACAACCAAGTGAGGTCTGTTTTAATTCAATTAAACGAGCACAGCCCAATGTAGACGTTGTTTCTTGTGTCATGCGTGCAATTACTAATCAATTAGCAATTAGAATAAAATACTTCTCTGTATCAAATGGGGAATCTATTAGGGAAATAATACCTCATTCAATTGCTAATAATGGTTCAAGATGGCATGTAAGGGCATATGACCGTAAAAATAAAGGGTTCAGAGACTTTGTATTATCAAGACTAACTAACGTTGAAATAATCTCAGCTGAGCTTCGTAATGTTGAAACAAAAGATAACGATGCTCAATGGAACTGTATTTTAGAGTTAGATATCAAGGCTCATCCTGATCTCAAACATAAGAAAGCAATTGAACTTGATCATGAAATGCATGACGGTTTACTAACACTTGAAATTAGAGCAGCGCTAGTTGGCTACCTACTAAATGAATGGCGAGTAGATTGTTCCGAAAATAATATACTTAATCCCAATCAATATCAGCTTGCTCTAGTCAATCGTAAACAAATTATAAACGTTGAAAATAATAATTTAGCACCAGGTTACTTTAAGACAGAAATATATAATGATTAATGAACAACAACTAATTGAATTTGGTTTTAAATTTGGCCGCAATGGTGCACATTCAGCAAGAAGTATGATGATAGAAGAGTTAAAACAACTTCTATTTTCTCGTGAAGAGTCAGCCACAAAAAAAGACTATGAAGATGATATCATCAACTTCAATATATTACATAAGCCAACTGAAAAATCGCGTGCGTTAACCTTTAGGCATTTAGTTGATCTATATGGAATGTCTATGGATATTCAATTATTTAACGTATTTCGCCAATGGTGGGAACTATCAGAAGATGCACAGCCTATCTTAGCATTGCAGCTTGCTGTTGCTCGTGATCCAATTCTCAGAAATTCTGCCAGCGTTATTCTTCCGCTTCAGCTCGGTGAACATTTACCTCGTGAAATAGTAGAGCAACATTTGGCTAAAGACGATCCTGATCGCTTTAGCGCAGCATCGTTAAAGTCATTCGCACAAAATATTAATGGCACATGGACTCAAGCAAGTTATTTAGAAGGTAAAGCTAAAAAGTACCGTTCACAACCTAAAGCTACCTATGTAAATCTAGCCTATGCATTATTTTTAGCACACTGCCATGGGTTATCTGGTCAACGTATGTTCGACAGTTTTTGGTGTCAAATATTATCTCAAGATAAAGAACATTTGTTTGAGTTAGCGCACAGAGCTTCCTTGAGAGGTTTAATAAACTTCAAACAGGTCAGTGAAGTGATAGAAGTCACCTTTCCAAACATAGAGTTACCTAAGGTAACCCAGTCAAAGGAGCAAGGTTAAATGTCAGATCGCCTATCTAAATTATTGCAAAGCTTTGACAGCCATATCAGCATTCCATGGCCTAAAGCCGTTTCTGCTGACGAACGCACTATTTTTGTTGTTTACAACAAAGAAGACGAATTAAAGCTCCGAGCCAGAATCGGCGAGTTTGAAGCCAGTACTACGCAAAGTGGTCATCCTTGGCTTCAGCTTGACCTAACTCATAGCTTTGAAAACTGGATGGAAGAACAAGACTATAAAGAAACCTACTTTGAAGACCCTGAATATCTCAAAGGGCTTTATGAAGACTTTTCAGATGAACTTATCGAAAATTTAAAGTCTCAATTTATAGAAAAACAAGATGTAAATGGTGTTGTTGCCTTACTCGGCTGCGGAGCATTATTTGGGTTTGCATCCGTATCTGGCTTAGTTGAAGAAATAGCAAAAGAGGTAAAAGGCCGATTAGTCGTTTTTTTTCCAGGCGAACACCAAAACAATAATTACAAACTTTTAGATGCCAAGGATGGGTGGGGTTACCACGCAACTGCCATCACAGCAATGACATAAGGAATATAATAAAATGCTAAACCGCGACATTTATTTAAACGATCCACTTACTAGCCGCCTTGCTAACAATGGTGTTGCCCAAGTAAAAGATGATTTATCTAAAACTGCACTAGAAACCTTAGAATATGAATTAAGAACCTTTGTTTGTGATGGTGCTTATGCCGCAGGCATGGAAAAAATACTTGATGCTTATCTACAAAATGTGAAAAATGATGGCGAGCAACCCGGTGTTTGGATAAGTGGATTCTTTGGCTCAGGTAAATCGCATTTAGCAAAAATGCTTCGTACTTTATGGACCAACCAAAAACTAAATGATGGTAGCTATGCACGTAGTTTAGTAGACCTACCTAGTAATATTGCTGCTCAATTTGATGAGCTATCTAAACTTGCATCTCAACACCAAGGCTTACATGCTGCTTCTGGTACCTTAGGTGCAGGTGCAGGTGAACAAGTTCGTTTAGCATTTTTAGGTATTATTTTTAAATCAGCATGCTTACCAGAGCAATATCATTTAGCTCGTTTTGTTATCTGGTTAAAAGAAGAAGGTGTATTAGAACAAGTACAAGCTTATATTACTGAAAATGCCAAAGCGAAAGAAGGTCGCGACCCTTGGACACATGAATTAAAAAACCTTCATGTTTCTCCTATTATGGGTAATGCCTTACTTCAAGCACTACCAGGCATGGCTAGTGACGTAAAAGAAGTGCGTGATATGTTACGTGCACAATATAAAATTGTTGACGACGTAACCAATGATGAAATGGTTACCGCAATCATGGATTCCTTAGCGGTAAATGGTGAACTGCCTCTAACATTAGTGGTACTTGATGAAGTGCAACAATACATTGGCGACGATGTTAAAAAAGCTTTCGATGTACAAGAAGTGGTTGAAACTTGTAGTGGTAATGGTCGATTAAATTCTAAGTTACTCTTTGTGGCAACAGGTCAAAGCTCTTTAACAGGTACTGCGAACTTAAGCCGTCTGAAAGGACGCTTTCAGGTGCCTGTGCAACTTGAAGATACCGATGTTGATTCAGTAATCCGTAAAGTAATTCTGCAAAAAAATGAATCAGCTCGCCCTCAAATCCAAAGCGTTATTGATAACGAGTTAGGTGAAATTTCACGTCATTTACGTGGCAGTATTATTGAACACAACAAAGATGATGAAAAATGGATGATTGCAGACTATCCGCTATTACCTGTTCGCCGTCGTTTCTGGGAAAAAGTATTACCAGCATTAGATAAAACAGGAACTGGCTCCCAATTAAGAAACCAACTCCGCATTGTTCATGGCGCAACAAAAAGTACGGCTGAATTTAGCCTTGGTTATGTTGTACCTGCGGACTTTATTTATGACGAAATAGCTATAAACCTTGTTCAAAGTGGCGCTATTGGTAAAGATATTTACGAAACTATTAGTCGCTTAAAAGGTGGCGATACCGACCAAAAACTCCAAGGACGTATTCTTGCACTGATTTTACTAATCAGTAAATTACCAACCGATATTGAATACGGCATAGCTGCTACAGCGGATACTCTGGCTGATTTATTGCTGGAGAATTTATTGGAAGGTAAGCATGAACTTCGTGCCAATGTACCTAAGCTATTAACTCAATTAGTTGACGATGGTTTGGTTATGCCAATGCAAACTACGGCAGGTGAAGAGTACCGTTTACAAACAATTGAAAGCCAACAGTGGTACGACGAATATCGTCAGCAAGAAAATGATTTCAAAAGTAACCTGCAGAGAATAGAAGTATTCCGTTCAAAAGAAATTCAGAGGTATGTACAAAAGCAAGTTGCGCAGTCAAGAATTACGCAAGGAACCGTTGCAGAATCACGTATGATCAACCTAGAGTTTGGTAATGAACTACCAAGCGATGCAGATAAAAAATTATATGCCTGGGCACCTGAAGTACTTGAAAAACAGTTCAATGATCTTGCGCGTGGTGCAAACCCTGATTCTGCAACCATTTTTATTTATGTACCAACTACACAGCGAGATGAACTACGTAAAGCTATTATTAAATTAAAAGCCGCAGAAAGTACCATTGATGTTCGTGGTGCTGCTAAAACCGATGCGGGTAAGGAAGCTTACGCGGCCATGGAATATCGCTTTAAAGAAGCTGATCGAGCGAAAAAAGCGATTTTAAATGATATTTTTGCCCAAATACAAGTAAAACTCGCAGGTGGTCAAGAGGTTGAAGGCGAATCTTTAGCCGAGCAAATTCAAAATGCAGGTGTATTAGCCTGTCAGCGTTTATTCAGCAAATTTAAAATGGCTGACAACAAAGGTTGGGCAAAAGTATTCCAACGCGCAAGTACACAAGCTGATGCTAATGCACTTGAAGCCATTGAACATAATGATGAAGCTGACAAACACCCTGTGTGTGCCGAAGTAAAACGCTTTATTGGTGTAATGAAAACAGGCCGTGAAATTATCGACACCTTTAAGGGGGCACCTTACGGTTGGGGTAAAGATACTATTGAAGGTGCGCTATTTGCTATGTTAGCGGCAGGTGTCTTAAAAGCCTCAGACGGACAAGAAAAAGCGGTAGATGCTAAGAGCCTTGATAGATCATCAGTGACGCAAACTAAATTCCGTCCTGAAAATGTCACGCTATCTAAAGTGCAAATAATTAAAGTTCGCGGGTTAATTAATGCATTGTTACCTGAAGGACAAAATTGCAATACAGGTGAAGAGCAAAGCAAACTACCATTAGCCATTATTAACGCTAAACAAGTTGCGCGTAGTGCAGGTGGTGAATCTCCATTACCATTGGCACCAAGTACCAGTGTGCTTACCAATCTTGAAATGTATACAGGTAACGATCAATTACAACAAGCCTTTGATGCCAAAGACGACATTCAAAGCCAGTTCACTCAATGGCAAGATCAAGCTGATCTAGTTAAAGCAAGAACAAACCAATGGCATGAACTTAATACGGCCATGCGTTACTGTAAAGACTTAGCTGTTCATGCCAACTTAACACAGCAAATGGACTCAATTGTTGAAAGCCGAAGCTTACTCGTTGAGCCAAACCCAGTTACGCCGCTACTTCAACAAGCAGAGTCAGCTCTACGGGATGCAATTACTGCCAAACTAGCTGAATATGAAGAAGAGTTTAATGCCTGTCATCGCGATCTTACCGACGATACTAATTGGCTGAAGCTTGATGACGTTAAAAAGCAAGCGTTATTAGCCAAACGTAGCCTTTCAACTATACCAAGTGTTGATTTATCTTCAGCTGCCGCAGTTTACGATGCATTAGAAGAAACTAGCTTTGTGCAATGGAGTGATCGAATTTCAGCATTGCCAGGTCGTTTTGACGCTGCGCTTAAAGATGCAATTAGTGAGCTTGCTCCAAAAGTAAGGTACTGCCGCTTAAATAAGCCAATGATTGAATCAGAAGATCAATTGCTAGATTGGCTTGCGGAAGTTGAAGCTCAAATACGTGTAGAACTTGCCAATGGTCCAGTAGTTCCGAGTTAGAGCAAACTATTAATAAGAGCACCTAAATTAGAGTTTGCTCAAAAGGAATAAAAAATGAGAACACCATTAGATAAAGCATTACGTGGCAAGCTAGAAAAAAACGTTGAAAAAGCCCGTGATATTGTCGAAATAGCAGTAGCAGAAGCGCTCACTCGTTTAGGTATTAGCGATGGAAGCGCACCAAGTTATTTATCTGAAGCAGAACGTAAACTAAGAAACCGTTTACGTGCCCATGGCCGCCAGTTAGGTGATGCATTAAACAAGGAATCAGGTAACCAAGAAACTGAACTCTTAATTAACGAAATGTCATACGAGCATTGGCATCGAATGCTATTTGCTCGCTTTTTAGAGCAAAGTGACATGTTAATGTACGACCAAAACACCCACGTTACTTTAGATGAGTGTTTTGAGTTAGCTGAAGAAGAAGTCGATATAACAGATGGTTGGGAATTAGCAGGTCAATTAGCACAGAAAATGCTACCACAAATATTTCGTGCTGATTCGCCAGTGTTTGAAGTAAAGCTTTCAATTAACCATGTTAATACTCTAGAGGAGCTAATAGCCGATTTACACCCTGACACTTACCAAGCGTCAGATTCTCTCGGTTGGTGTTATCAATATTGGCAAAATAAAAAGAAAATTGAAGTTAATGAACAAATAAAGTCAGGATTAAATGTTGGAGCGAAGGAATTAAGCCCTGTTACTCAATTGTTTACTGAACCCTATATGGTTAGCTTTTTGCTCGACAATGCTTTAGGTGCTTGGTGGGCAAAACGCCGATTAACATCAGATGACTTACAAACAGCCACTAGTGAACAAGAGCTACGAGAACTCGCTGCTATTCCAGGTGTTCCACTAGAATATTTACGTTTTGTTCAGAAAGAAGATACATGTGCCCACAGCGGAGAGAAGGTAAAAACTTGGGCTAACGCCGCAGGTGATTTTGACAAGTGGCCTGAAGATTTAAGTGAACTTAAAACACTCGATCCCTGCTGTGGTTCAGGTCACTTCTTAGTCGCTAAATTCCTAATGCTAGTGCCAATGCGTATGGAATTAGAAGCATTAACCGCTAAGCAAGCGATTGATAGAGTTATCGCTGAAAACATCCATGGTTTAGAACTAGATCAACGTTGTGTTGAGCTTGCTGCTTTTGCATTAGCCCTTGAAGCCTGGCGTTATCCAGATGCTGGTGGCTATCGTCAATTACCTGCGCTACAACTCGCTTGTTCTGGCATGTCAATTAATGAAGCACAAAAAGAGTGGGAAGGCTTAACTAAGGATGATGAAGAGTTACAAGGTGCTATAGAGTGGATGCAAAAAGCGTTTAAAGATGCCCCCATTTTGGGGAGCTTGAATGACCCTCATAGAACATTAAGTACTGATAAGCTGCCCTGGGTTCAGCTTCAAGATAAAATCAATAACAAACTTGAAGTTAGTAATGAAACACTACTAACTTCAATGGGGTTAGCTAAAGTTGCACAATTTTTATATGAAAAATATGACTGGGTCATTACAAACGTTCCTTATCTAGCTAGGGGAAAGCAAGTTAACAAACTTCGCACATATTGCGAGAAAAACTATCCTGTCTCAAATGTAGATTTAGCAACTGTGTTTCTTGAACGTTGTCTCGAACTAAATAATAGCAATGGCACTATTAGCCTTGTTTTACCACAAAACTGGTTGTTTTTAACTAGATATAAAGATTTTAGAGAAAAACTGCTTAAGAATAATATATGGAATATGGTAGTAAGGCTTGGAACCAAAAGCTTTCAAACACCAATGTGGGACTTCAATGTGCAGCTTATCTCATTATCAAATCATGTTGATGATGGAAAAGAAAGCTATATAAATGGCCTTGATGTGTCAGATTCACAAAAAGCTTTTGAAAAAGCTAATTCTTTGAGTAGCTCTGAACTAAAGGTAGTTAAAGTTTCAGAACAATTATCAAATCCAGATTCTATTATTACTTTTGAAGAAGCTAGTAATCTAGATTTATTAGGGAAATATGCTATTTCTATGCGAGGAATCGTATCCGGCGACACTGATAAGTGGATAAAAAAATATTGGGAAATTAAAGATGAAAAATATCGCTATTTGCAAAGCACACCAAGTCATACTGAAATTGGGCTAGGAAAGGAAAGTGTTATAGATTGGTCAAAGAAAGGAGTGGGGATGTTACGCCCTGGCACTTCAAACTTGGCTTATGGTAATAAAGGAGTTGCTTTAGGGCAAATGAATATATTACCAGCGACTAATTATGATGGTTCGTTATATGATAATAATACGGCTACAATCGTTCCTCATGACATAGATCATTTACCTGCCATATACAGTTTTAGCTCATCCCAAAAGTTTAACAAAGTTGTAAGGCAGATAGATCAAGCTCTGAAAGTAACTAATGCGACTCTACTAAAAGTTCCATTCGATATAGATTACTGGACTTCAGTTGCAAAGAAAGACTTTCCAAATGGTCTCCCTCAGCCATACTCAAACAACCCATCTCAATGGGTCTTCCACGGTCATCCTTGTGCATCAGTAGTTTGGGATGAAGAAATAAAAACTACTGCGGTCAGTGAATTACGCCAAGACGATACAGTTCTACAAGTCGCCGTTGCTTGTTTGTTAGGTTATCGATGGCCAGCAGAGTTTGATACTGAAATGGAACTGGCTCCTGAAGTGCGTGAAATCATCGCTAAAAACAAAGTCTTTGATGATTTAGTGGATGATGATGGCATTGTTTGTATTCCTGCAATCCGTGGTGAAAAGCCCGCTGTTGATAGATTAGAAGCTATTTTACATGCTGCATATGGTGATGAGTGGTCTGCTACTGTACTCAATAATCTATTAAAGTCCGTTAAGTCTCGCGACTTAAACCTATGGCTGCGTGATAAATTCTTTGAACAACATTCAAAGTTATTCCAACATCGCCCATTTATTTGGCAAATTTGGGATGGGTTATCAGATGGTTTCTCGGCATTAGTTAATTATCACACGCTAGATTACAAAGGATTAGAACGTTTAATTTACACCTACCTTGATGATTGGATCAGTACTCAAATTCAACAAGAAAAAGATGGGGATGAAGGCGCTGAACTAAGATTAACCGCTGCAAGAAACTTAAGAGAGCAACTAGAAGCGATTCTTTTAGGTGAGAAGGATCTCGATATTTTCGTACGTTGGAAGTCACTAGCCGAACAACCTATCGGCTGGAATCCAGATTTAAATGATGGAGTGCGCTTAAACATCCGCCCATTTATGCAAGCCAAAGACGTCGGAAAAAAAGACGCTGGCATATTGCGCTCAAAACCAAACATCCATTGGAAAAAAGACCGAGGTACCGATGTTGCTTCAGCCCCATGGTTTGATCTTGGCTTGGAATACGGTGGTAAACAAGGCGACCGAATAAATGACCATCACCTGACTTTAGCTGATAAGATTGAAGCTAGAGATAAAATAAAAGAGACTAATTAGCATGAGTACTGTTAATCCAATAAACCAATTAAGTATTGAGGGGTTTAAATCAATCCGTTCGATGAAGAATCTTCAATTAAATAGACTTAATGTTTTAATTGGCGCGAATGGTGTTGGTAAAAGTAACTTTGTTTCTTACTTTAAATTACTAGGTGAAATGTTAGATAGTCGCTTGCAGGTTTGGAGTCAAAAACAGGGTAAGGCTGAACGAGTGTTAAGCTTTGGTGTTAAAGAGACATCCGAATTTTCATCATTTGTTACTTTTGGCATTAATGGTTATAAATTTATTCTTGAACCAACGATTGATGGCGGATTTACTTTCAGCCTAGAATCTTTATATTTTGATGGCCCTTACTATGGAGAGAAATGGATTGCCTTAGGCTCTGGCCATAGTGAAGCCAAATTAAAAGAAAAATTTGAGAAAAGTAAAAAATGGACTGAAGCCGATTATTGCTATAGCTCAATATCTAGCTGGCGTGTATATCATTTTCACGATACGAGTGATACGGCAGGTGTAAAGCGGACCTGTGAAGTTCATGATAATGAGTATTTAAGAACTGATGCATCTAATTTAGCTGCTTATTTGTATCATTTAAAATCTGAATCGCCAGATGTATATAGTCAAATACGCAAGACAGTACGATTAGCTGTTCCATTTTTCGATGACTTTGTTTTAAAACCAACCAAACTAGATAGTGAAGAAGAACAAATTCGCTTACTTTGGACACAGTTAGATAGTGATTATGCATTGTGGCCAAGCCAACTGTCTGATGGCTCTATACGCTTTATTTGTTTAGTAACGGCACTAATGCAACCATCAGCGCCATCTACGATAATTATTGATGAGCCAGAACTCGGTTTACACCCTTATGCAATAACATTGTTAGGCGCTTTATTAAGATCTGCCTCTCAACGTATGCAGGTTATTATTTCGACACAATCGGTTCCGCTTCTTAATGAGTTTGAAATAGATGATTTAATTGTAGTGGAACGAGAAAAAGGTGGTTCGATTTTTAAACGTTTAGATGAAACCAAATTTGAAAGTTGGTTAGAAGATTATTCAGTTGGAGAGCTTTGGGAGAAGAACATTTTAGGTGGGAGACCATCAAAATGATTAGAGTTCATGTGATATGTGAAGGACAAAGTGAAGAAGCTTTTGTAAATGAAATATTATGTCCAAGTTTTTATGCTCAAGGCATTCAACTATTACCTGCATTAATAGGTAGACCAGGACACAAAGGTGGAAACTTTAAGTTTGAACGATTATTGCCCGAAATTGAAAAGAGATTATTAGGTGATGCTAATTGCTATTGTACTACCTTTTTTGATTTCTATGGTCTTCCACCATCATTTCCTGGTAAAGAGGATGTAACTGTTAATGATACAATTGAACAGAAGTCTAACAAGGTAAATCAAGCCACAACAACTAAGCTTACAGAGAGACTTGGTGAAAATGCTATGCGTCGTTTTATTCCTTTTATACAAATGTATGAGTTTGAAGGCTTGTTATTTAGTGATCCTGAAAAAATGGCGTTAGGGATGGATAAACCCGACTTAATAGAACATTTTCAACAAATATCCAATGATTTTACAACGCCTGAACACATTAATAACAGCCCACAAACAGCCCCCAGTAAACGCATAATTAATGTCATTAGAGGGTATGAAAAACCATTAATGGGCGTATTAGCTGCTTTAGAGGTTGGTTTGGACTCAATGCGTGCGAACTGCCAATTATTTGATCAATGGCTTTCTAATATTGAAGCTATTTCAGGGGATAGTAATTAAATGCAATTAATTGATTATCTAGCTGAACAACTTCGAAATTCAGCTAATTATAATTCAGCCGTGCAGATCGCACCTGCTGCTATTTTGTGGACTGATATTGAACGTCAGTGGCAGTCTGCCATGCCTTCAATTAAGCAGTACTTACCTGAATTAGTTGAGTTAGGTGAATATAAACCTGATGAAAGAATAGGTCCCGCTATTTGGATTAAGTGTGCCATTGCTGGTGTATTAGAAGAACTTGAGTTTCCAGAGGGTAAAACGCCTATAATTTATTTGCCAGGTGTTGGACGTAAAGATTTGCGAGCAATAGAACAATGTCCTGATGAGTTAAGGCCACTGGCAGAGTTACAATATCGTGGGTGTTGGTGGGCTTATAACTCAGCAGGTAGAGATTGGTCTGTAGGTTCATTTTTAACGAACCCTCGTGTTGGTTTAGAGCTTGATGTAGCAAAAGATAAAAAGACCCAAGCTGCGATTTTGAAAATTTTACCTGACTTATTAGAAACACCTGATGAGTCATTAAGAGGTAAAAAGTTAGAAGCTCAAGATTTCATTAATATTGTGATGGATGACCCTGCAAAAGATATTCTAGGTTGGTTAAATACCCCTGAAGATAAGCAAGCTTTATGGCAAGACAGTAAGTGGCCTATTTTCAAACAAATGTGTTTGGATAAATTTGGCTTTGATCCTGAAAAGGCCGATGTCGCGTCGGTGTTATTTAGCTTATGCGAATCCGAGGGACAATGGCTGGCTGTTTGGCAACGCTTTGAAGATACTGCGCATAACTTACCTTTATTAGTTGAAAAACTAAAGTCAGTTCAACCTGATGGATTAGCTTTTAATGCCAGTCATTTTTTATATGAAAACTTAAAAGATGAAAATGAGATTGCCGATAAACTAACTGGTTTTTCTGGGCAAGATGTAACAGTTATTAAAAAGCAATTATTAACCATTTTTGATCAACAATCGGATAGAAAATCATGGTTATGGTATGGCCTTGAGCTATCTCCTTGGCTAACGATTCTTGAGCATTTAGCTTTAGTGGTTGAACATACTGATATCGCTTTTACAGGCCCTTCAGTAGAGATAATGGCTAATACTTATAAAGAGCGCTTTTGGCAAGCCGATGCTGCTGCTATTCATGCTATGGCGGTTGCCAAAGATATAAACCAACAACAGGTTGTGGCTGATATTTTAGCGGTAATTTATACCCCTTGGTTAGAACAAGTAACATTAAACTTTCAAAACTTGGTTAGAGCAGAAGGTTATCCTGGTAAGTCTGGGAGATCTGATGAGGTAAATGAGTCAACCGCACAATATGATACAGGCAGTCAGGTTATTTTCTTTGTTGATGGTTTACGTTTTGATACGGCAAAAACATTACAACAAAAGTTAGATAAGCTTTCAGTTAGTACGGCTTTAAAAACTAATTGGTGTGCATTACCTTCATTAACCGCTACGGCAAAAGCTGCGGTAACTCCTGTTGCAGACTTACTTTCTGGTGCGCAAGAAAATGATAACTTTACGCCAATGCTTGCTGCCTCTGGTTCAGAGTTTAGCTCTTACCATTTGAAAAAGTCATTAGATGCTAAAGGTTGGCAATATTTAGATGGCTTAGAAACAGGTGAACCTAAAGGTAATGCCTGGGTACAAACAGGTGATTTAGATAACATGGGGCATAAGCAACAAATGAAAATGCCATTGAATATTGATGCTGTATTGGAAGATGTTGTTGCTCGTGTAGAAGGGCTGTTAAAAGCTGGCTGGAAGAATATCCGAATAGTAACCGATCATGGTTGGTTATGGGTGCCAAACAAGTTAGCTGAAGCTAGTATTTCAAAAAACATGGTGAAGAAACGCTTAGCTCGTTGTGCAATATTAAAAGATAATGTTGATACTTCTGAGTTAAAAGTACCGTGGCATTGGAATGAAAATGTATCTGTAGCAATGGCTCCTGGTATATCGGGTTATGTTGCTGGTGATTACTATAACCATGGTGGTTTGAGCTTGCAGGAATGCTTAACGCCTGTGATAAATATTAAAAGCACTTAATGCTACTTGTAAATGGAATGGAGTCAGCAATATGGCGTTAAGACCTGTGTTTATTGCTATTGATGAATACCCTTATGTAAAAGAAGAAATGATAGATTTTGAATGGCATAAGGGCATGGCTGTTTCGCAAAAACAAAAATCAATTGGTTCTTTGCATAAAGCAGCAAAGGAACAATTTGCACATTTGGACATACTAGAAATATCAACCAAAAGTGAACAGGCATTAGGTGTGCAATTAAGTGCGTTTAATTTGCGGGTAGAATTGAAAAGTGGTCAAAAGCTTCCTTTAGAAAATATCTTTCATGCGTCAAAAGTATTTGAGAACGGCGGTCCATATAAGGAACTGTTATCAATACCTACTCATGAGGTGAAAAGGGATGAACGCTTGTTGGAAAGTGGTAAGCTCATTGGTTTTTCTAGCAAAGGAAAAGTTTGGCCTCTGACACCTCAAACCATTTTTTATGACTGGCTTTACCTTAATACTTTATCTTTACAAGAAGACTTGATTGCTGAAGTAAGACACTATAATGCATTTACCGATATAGAGTTTAACCCTAAAAAAAGTATTAATTGCCAAGCGAGATCGGCTGCTCTATTTGTATCTTTAACTCGAAAGGAGCTATTGAAGCAGTTTTTATCTAGCTCAGATGAATTTATACGTCAATTCAGCCTTAAATCAACCACAGATAAACCAGAACAAAAGGACTTGTTTAGTTAATATGCAAAATGAACTAGAAGATATTTTAAGAATATTAAACTCAGTATTAATAGATAGAGACACTGTTTTAGAGTTTGTTCGTAATGAATTGTCATTTGCCAATAAAAGCTCATTAGTTGTTCGTAATTTTGCGAAATCGAGCGGAATTGTCATTAAAGAAGACCTGCCTATATTAGACTTAGATAGCCCTAATATTTTATTTTCCACTTTGCTTTCATCAAGAGGCTCCTTTCAATCCACAATTGAATTACGATTGAAAATTATTGATGAAATTATGAAAAGTCATGAAATAGGAAATTATTCGAATGTTGATGACAAAGGTGTAATTAAAGCTATCTGTAAGGAACGTGGAATAAAGGAATTGATACATTTTACCAAGATAGAAAACGTTATAAGTATTTTGGATATAGGGTTAAATAGCAAAGACTATAATGGTGAAATTGTTAAAAGACATAACATCAATGACAGAGATAGATTTGACTATCGGACTCATATGATTTCTCTCTCAATATCATATCCAAATGATAAAATGTTTTACAAAAATCGTATCAATGACCGCAGTCAGGAATGGGCAGTATTAAGGCTATCACCAAGCATACTTTGGGAACTTGATTGTTTATTTTGTCCAGCAAATGCAGCGAGTTCCTCAATTTCCTCAGCAAATGATAATGCATTATCTGGTAGCCGAGCATTAAAAAAAATGTTTAATAAACAAACTGGAAATTTAAGAGTTTGTGATCCAACAGATTCTCAAGCTGAGATCCTTGTAAACAGCCATATACCTACCAAGTATATTGAGTCAGTTGTCCTTGAGAAAGAAACTGAAACCATATTAGATACAAGCTTTAACATAAACGTTGATTCTGGTTACTTTCATAACAGGGAATATGCGTTAAAGTACTACTTTTCATGATCTTCAAATTTTATTAAAAGGAATTTATTTATGTCAATCTTCAATCTCTTTTCTAAGAAGCTAACATCGGAATTAAGTAATGAGAAAGAAGGAGAGAAATATTTTCGTCAAGCTCTTCAGTGTTCTCAGTATGGAAATCAAGATGATGCTATCAAATTTTTTACTAAATCCTTAGAAATTAGCCCAAATCATTCTGCGGTTTACGTTAATAGAGCTGGCTGTTATATGGTCCAAGAACGCTACTTGCAAGCCTATGATGATTACTTGCATGCTATCGATATGGAGGATAGGGGGTACTCAATTGATGCTGAATCTAGTAAACCAGCGGCACTACAGAATATGCAAAGAATACAACCTTTCATCGCTTTTGCTCAAGAAAATGGAGAAGGCGTTAAAAACCAGCTTTCAACAGATGGCTTAGGTCATTTTACTAAGCGCTGGGCCGAAGTTTTATTTGATCAATTTTTAGGTAGCGATGTTAATACGGCAAAGCAATTTATATTAGAAGAAATAAAAGAGCTTGAGGAAATGGGCGGAGAGCACCAAGAATATGCTTTAAATTGTGGTGTTAATCATTCTGATTTTTCTAATGTAGGGGGGCAATTTGACACCCATAAAGCTTTTATGATGTTTAAAAGTGTGCTTTGTTGTTTTAGTCGAGATCCTCATAAAATGTTTGAGATAAGAACAACAATACTTAATAAATTGATGTCGTTAAGCAGCTCTAATGCACTAGGTAGTAGTAATCAGAAGGTTGATTATGTTGGTGGAATGCGGTTGGTTGAAGCTGAAGTCGATATAATGTTTATCGTTAAAAATGGTGATGTCATGTACATCAATACGGATGCCGATCATCTCTATGAATTGGATAAAGATGGTGATATGAAGTTAGATGGCAGAATTGTTAACTTTTTCTTTAAAGATTCAAATGAAGTCGTTGAAATATTTGTGGCATTTGATGATCAAGATTCGTATTCGATGTTTACAATGAATATGGGACGAGATGAAAGATTAAACTATGTTGCTCAAGCTATTTTCCAATTTATGGGGCAAAATAATATTACCAATGTATTTTCATCGACTGCTCAGTATTCAAGCCAATACCACTATACATTTAAACTGTACAAGAAAAATGAAAAGCACTTTATGGTTAATAACAGCCAATCTCATGCTTATTTAATAGGTGATAATTTATATAAAAGTAATAATGCTGATGAGATTAAATCAGAGTTTTGGGAAATGGCATAAGGTACCTCGATATACAAGGCTAGGTTACTACAACCACTGGGGACTAAGTTTAGTAATGTTTACCCCTTAATTTTTTAACATAACTAAATAATTTTTAAATAAAAGGAATTAACTATGACAGAAACTTTGCCTAACAATAATGAATTTAATGCCGCAGAAGCGGCATTAAGAAAAATAGGCTCTAATTTGTGGTTTGGTGGCTTAACTGATGAATGGCAAGATTTTGTAGTTTCTAATACTGTTGAAACATTTGACACTTATGAGCTATCTATAGATCAAGCAGCGCAGAAGATGCTCGAAGTTTTTCAACAATTAGTAGCAGCAGATCCTAGTTTGCTAAATAAAAGCCCGTGGGAAACCAAAGTTTAGATCGAAAAATACCTTGGTTTTCTAAAATATCGATTTATCTCTAATTCTGGTTGAGATGATGTTGTTAGCATCATCTTGTTTTTCAGAAGTTAATTCTTCGGAGTATTCTCCACGCAAATAAAGCAAAATTATCGTGTTGTCATTCTCCACACTCAACAATGATGATATCTCCGCTAGATCATCTTCATCCATAGATCTTTTGAACGCATCTATTTGGCGTGAGAGGTTATAAACACTGAATATACTCGCCATAACTCGCTTGTCTTCAGTTGATTCACCGCCACCTGGATTTACAATTTTATTAAACTCAACAGGTTGCTTTTGTTTTATTAATGATGTGAATTCAACAGCTCTATTTTTTGCACAACTTGGAGTATGATCATCAAAAGTTACACCGTTAACCCACTGTGCCTTAATCCAATTTTTATGTTCGCCTTTTAAAGCTCTACCTTGTTTTCTGTGTGGCCCATCATCTTTAAGTAGTTCAGCTCTAATTAGTTTTATTGCCTTAAGTAGTGTCGGGTTACTCGTATATGGTCTGTAATCAAACTCAGGATGAGCTAACTTTCCGGGTACTGCTACAAAACTATCTGTGTAGTATGTTTGGCTATCGTCTTTTTTTCTTGAAACCTTACATTCAGCTTGAGGAGCTATGTTGGTTCCTCGGTCAAAGCCTCTTACCTCATACTTTGTACAGATATCTTCAAATAACTTATGCAGCCCATCAAAATCGTTTGAACCAGAACTATCTTCTAGGTGATTTAATAAGTCACTATATGCCTTTATGGCGTCAAGGTTAGTGTAGTGCTTAGCGGTGATATTACTATGGTAACCACACGCTCTACCTATGTTCGCTTGAACTATTGCAGCAATGTTGGCTATGGTGCTGTCCCATGTATTAATTAGTGTATTTTTCATTTCATGACCAAAGTTAATACCAGCTCTAAATCCGGCAACGGTTATGGCAATTAATTTGTCATCAAACATCACAGCGGTTTGATATTCTCGTTTGAAGTCATCGATGCTTGTTAGTTCAGCATCTTCAACCCCTACCAATTTTTGACCTATTATCATTATTTGATCTTCAGAGATGCCATTACTTAAAAGTATTTCTTTAGCAACTTTCGCCTGACTACTTGGGACTCTTATTAATGACCATCCTGCTGAGTTGTGTTCTTTGAATTGACGTATGAATCGCTTTCTCAAAAGGGAGTCTTCACAAAAGTTTCGTTGATCCTCTGCTAGCTTAACTAATTGGTTATTACGATGCATCTCTCTAATGCCATGATATTCATCACTGGTTTTGTGAAAAACTAGGCTGGTTTTAAAGTTATGGCGTAATATCGAGTCAGAGCCTGCGGAGTACAAAGCACTGAAAGGAGTTGCTGAGATGAAAGCCACTTTACATTGAGTATTTTCTTTTTCTAAATACTCAAAAATTTTAGAATACCTTACAGCTTCAGAACCAGCACCATAATGACACTCATCAATGATGATGAGTTTAGGTTGCTGGCTCTTAAATTGGCTAGCTAGAGCAGACTCATAGTTAGTAAAGTTACTGACCACTACGTTATTGCATGGAGCTAAGTCTTGTTTAGCTTGTTCAAGTAACGATAGGTCTGCCATTGTAACCAAGTACAATGTATCTTTTAGCTGCTTACGATCGCATATATCGGCATCAGTAAGTTTTTGCCTCTGCATGCCAGATAAAGCTAGGGCAATCCCTGATTTGCCTGATTGCATTTCAGCCGCAATGACCACAGCTCTATTATTATCAAAATCTTTAAAAGCTTTTTGTGCAGCATCACGTTGATGCTGAAAAGTATTTTCTGTTAACAACTTTTCAATAGCATTGCGGTGCAAGTTTGCAGAATTAGTCATATAACAATTATTTCTCTGAAAATTGTGATTCGTCACTTAAGCTGCCAGATTTTTCAGGTAACTTATTGTGTTCTTTTTTTGCAATACTTCTTTCAATATCGTATTCACCACGCTTGTAAAGTACAAACATTGTATCGTCGTGAGGAATATTAAAGTGATCACACATGTCCCATACATCATGAGGTGTCATAATCGTTTTAATCACTTTACGGCGAGAAATATTATAAATACTGAATACGGTCGCAGTTATGAGTTTATTTTCTGATAGCTCACCTGAGCCGGGAGCTACCACTCGATTAAACTCGACAAACTCATCGTTATTCAACATATCTGTGAGCATAATTGTTCTATCTTTTTGCGGGCCATCAACACCTGCTTTTTCAGGGTTATCGTAACTATCGCCATTTACCCATTGCGCTTTGATCCAATTTTTCTTTTTACCGCGCATTGCTCGATTGCCTTTAACAGAAGGGGCACCTTTTTTGGTGAACTCTTCCCTTAAAATTCTGATAGCGGAAAGCATATGCTTATCTTTGGTAAATATATTGAAGTTAAAATCAGCTTCTAAAAGGTTAGCAGGTACGGCTACATAACTATCTGTTGAGTAGGTTTCAACGTCACCTATTGGTCTGCGCCTTTTGTATTTAATCGTTAAACCTACGTCTAATCCGTTAACATGATACTCCTGGCATATGTCTTCAAAAAACTCTTTTAAACCGTCAAAGTCAGACGCGGCATGATCAGAGCATGTTCTTTCGAGATAATCTAATATTGCACCGTATGCTTCAGCCGCATTACCGTTGGTATAGTGCATGGATGTATTATTTCCGTGATAGCCACAAGCTCTACCAACGTTAGCTTGCACAACCGCAGCGACACTCGCTACTGTACTGTCCCAAGTTGAAATTAGGTTGTTCTTCATCATAGCGCCGAAGTTGATACCAGCCCGACAACCAGCAACTGTGATAGCTACTAATTTATCACCAAACAATTGAGCATCTTCAAAGTCTTTTTTGAATCTGTCTATTGTGGATAGTTCATCTTCAGGTACTCCTGAAAGAGAGTTTCCTAATATAAAAATATTATGCTCTTCTATGCCTTGTGATATGAAGAACTGCTTGGCGTCCATGGCATTACCAGCGGGTACTCTAACTAATGACCACCCCATGCCTTCGTGATGTTTAAATTGGTTCATGAAGTTTAAGCGTTGCTCTGAATCAATTAGAAAGTTACGGCAATCATCATCTAAGTTTATTAATCGGCCATTGTTAAGCATTTCCCTAACACCATAATATTCATTACTGGTTTTATGGAATACCAAGCGAGTACTAAAGTCTCGACGTAAAATGGAGTCTTTTAAAGCATTACTAGCTGCTTGCTTAGATTCTTGAAGCAATTGTTCGTTATGTTCTTCTTCTGCTTCTGAGCTTATTTCTAATGCTTCTTCATATTCAGTTTCTGCGCCATACAAAGCACCAAATGGAGTAGCTGATATAAATACAACTTTGCAAGTGTCATTTTCTTGCTCTAAATAGTCAAAAATACTGCTATATCTAATACCAGTGACATTTGAACCATAGTGACACTCATCAATGATAATTAGCTTAGGGGGATTGCCTTTAAAGTCAGCTTCTAACGCTTTTTCAAAGTTTACAAAATTACTAACAACAACATTTTTTGCAAGTTTAAGATCATCTTCTGCCTGATCACGCAAAGCAGTGTCAGGCATTGTAACCAGGTAGAGAGTATCTTTTAGTTGTTTACGATCGCAGATATCAATATCTGATAAATTAAGTCTTTGAAAGCAACATAGGGCTAGAGCAATACCAGATTTACCTGCTTGCATTTCTGCGGCTGTAACAACGGCCCTGACATCTTTATCAAATGCAGAATAAGTTTTTTGAGCAGCATCTATTTGATGCTGGTGAAGAGCATCGCCTGAAAAAATATCTTTAATGCGTTGGCGGTGGGTTTCGGGTTGGTTCATTTGACAGTTCCATTATCGTATTGTGTACTCTATTATACGATATGAAACTTTATAATTAAATTTTAAGCATGTATTTGGCTAACTTATTTATAAGTTAGCCAAATACAAAGAAGCTAGGTTATCTAATCTAATCCCACTCAGTCCCGCAATCACGACAACACCAGCCGCCGTTATATCTAATAATGTCATCTGAAGAACCACAATCCGGGCACTTTACTTTGCTCATCGTGAGCGTCGATGGTTTAAAACTTTTGAAAGTCATTTTCAATCCTCTGTAAAAACTATTAATTCCTGTCGCTTTAATTAAAGCAAAAACAAAATATCCCAAAATGGGATATTTGTAAAGTTTATTTATTATCTCCCACATGAAAACAGAGTTATGGTCCGAGCGAGAGCAGGCATTTAGAAATGAGCTGAAAAGCTTACGTAAACGAGCTGGTTACAACCAAGGTGAATTGGCTAGCAAGTTAAATAAACCTCAGAGCTTTGTTTCCAAATATGAAAATGGTGAGCGTCAGTTACGTTATCAGGAGATTGAATTGATTTGTATAGCTTGCGGAAGCACGATGACTGACTTCTCAGCCACCTTTACAGAGAAAATGCCTATTTCTTTATAGGTTGAATACAGCAATTTGTTAACTGTACAGCACAGAAAAACTAATTAGTATTGTCTTAATTTATTTTGAATATACTCGCGTGATATCCCTACAAGCTTAGCTTAAGTTTTACTACTTAGGTTAAGCTTGTTTGTTGACGCAGTTTTTATTTTTTCACTCCACCAAACCATAATTGGCGTGCGTTGTTCAAGGTAGTCCGTCCGGTTATAACTAGCTCGCGTCTCGTTTTCGTCAGCATGTGCCAGGCATGCTTCAATTAATAAGCTATCAAACCCTTGTTCATGTAGCATAGTTGATGCGATAGCTCTTAGTCCATGTGCTACTAGCTCTCCTTTGTAACCTAACGTACGCTTGATTGCAGCGTTAGCACTGAATTTACTCATGTGAGTATCGTTATTGCTCTTACCTGGAAAAACAAATGGGCTCGTGCTACTAATTGGACGAACTAGCTCAAGAATAGCAATAGCCTCGTCAGTGAGCGGAATACGATGTTCTCGACGTTTTTTCATTTGTGCGGCTGGTATTGTCCAAATCTTGTTTTTTAAATCTATATCTTGCCACTGTGTTGATACGGCTTCGTTTGGGCGAGTCATGGTATGTAGTTGCCACAAAATTAATAGCTTTGTTTTATCTGCTGTGCGTTCTGCGCAATAGAGCTTATCTAAAAATCCCCCGAGTTCTTCAGGCTTAATCGTTGGCATGTGCGTTACTTGGTGTTTTTTGAACACTTTAATAATCTTGCTTAAAGGGTTTGCATAGATAATCCCGCTGTTGGTGCCATAATCCATAATTTGATTTAGGCTTTGGCAAATTCGTTTAACCGTTGATAGCTTTCCGTCTTTCTCTAAAGGGCGTAAAGTATTGATGGCTAACGGCGCTGTAATGTGAGAAAGGGCAGTATTACCGAGCGCAGGAAATATATATTTTTCCAGTGTTCGCCATTCCCTCGAAGCGTGCTCCGGTGTGATTGTTTCTCTCTTTAACTCAAACCACTGTGTGGCGATTGCAAATAAAGAGTTGTGATACATTTTTACATGTTCTGCTTGCTGATCGACCTTGTGTTGTTTGGGATCTATATCTTTGGCAATTAACTCATGCAGTTCATTAATCTTTTTCCTAGCATTAGCTAAACTAAGTTGTGGGTAAGTTCCTAAGGAAAGTTTTACGCTTTTTCCATCGGTAGGACGTTTATATTTGAATTGCCAAGATTTTGTACCGTTAGCACGCACTCGCAATTGTAAACCGTCACCATCAGATAGAGTGAACTCTTTACCCGTCGCATCTGTTGTTTTTATCTGTTTATCGGTTAAGCGAATAACTTGTCTAGCCATGATATTTCTCGTCGTCAGGTTAGCTGATTTACGGGAGTATAACTCATGGGGTACTAAATGGGGTATTAAAAGTTGGAGCTAGTGTTGGATGTTAATGGACTTTAATAGAATCTAAATTCTTTATATACAATGGCTTGGTGGGTGGCGTGGATATGTGAAGACATTAATGGACGCTATTTGTTAGACCGGGGAACCATTGAATAGACATGGATTGACTCTTACTGGAAAAAACGCAATTGTAGCGTGAAGCTTGCCGTTTGATAAGACATTGATTTATTAATCTGTGATATTTGGAACAAATATAGATAAGCAATTGACAATTGTGTCGCTGAAAAAGTCGCTGTAAACTTGTCATTTTATTAAGGTGTTTGTATTTGTGTTAGCCTCCTATCAACATGCGTTAGATTGTAATAAATTAACGCAAGATGCACTCCAATCAAGTGCTGTTAAAGCCTTAGCACAGCGTCAAGATGCGTTGGCTAATGATATTCAGTCATTAGGTCTTTATCTTTATGGGCGTGTTGGACGGGGTAAAACCATGGTCATGGATATGTTTTATGAATCCCTTAAAACAGACCGAAAATCTCGCATCCATTTTCATCATTTTATGCATGGATTACATAAAAAACTAAATGATCTTCAAGGCCAAATTAATCCTTTACAATCAGTAGCAAAAGAACTCGCGTCGCAAATTGATGTTATTTGCTTTGATGAATTCTTTGTCACTGATATAGCTGATGCAATGTTATTAGGCGGCGTATTTGACGTGCTTTACCAACATGGCATTATGATTATTGCTACTTCAAATACACCACCCGACAATCTCTATGAAGGTGGGCTAGCACGTGATCGCTTCCTACCGTCAATTAAACTTCTTAAAGCGCATTTAGAGGTTTTCTCCTTAGATGGGGAAATTGACTATAGAACCACACATACAGTTTACTCACCTGTGTATTACGTTAATCAGCCGCACGACTTTTCACAAAAAGTTGAATCGTTAGGCTTACTCCACGCACCGCAAATTATCAATGTTTGTAATCGGGAGATTGTTGCAAAGGGACAACGCGAAGACACGATATGGTTTGATTTTCTAGCATTGTGTGATGGACCGCGTAGTCAAAATGACTATATCTATCTAGCAGACAATTATAAAACCATCGTTATCAGTAATTTGGTTCAATTAGGAGGAATAATTAGTACTGAACATATGACGAAGGGCACTGAAGATGGCGATACAAATTACAAACTTGTGCCTGCATCACCACAACAAATTGGCTTACTTGATGATTGCGCTCGTCGCTTTATCGCGCTGGTGGATGAATTGTATGATCGTCAAAAGCTACTTGTTATCGATGCATCTTGTTCAATTGAATCTTTATATCAAGGAGGCCGTGTTACCAAAGCATTTGAACGTACAGTTAGCCGTCTTACCGAAATGCAAAGTATTGATTATCAAAATAAAGTGATTGACGCAGTGAGTGATAGTTCCAATCAACTATTCTGAATTAATCGAAAATTATTTTTGACTACATTCAATTACAATTAATAACGTTATTATTTGTATTCGCTCCTTATAATGCAAAACTAAATTATTAAATCTTAATAATTATTTAGATTTTGTTACTAATGTTTAAGGAATGAATATGAAAAAAGCCATGGTGTTATTAGTCACGTTTGCGTTAGCTGCATGTGGTGGCGGCTCGTCTGGTTCATCACCTTCTCAATCACAATCACAATCACAATCACAATCTGTTCCGACCAATAATAATCCGGTTATCGAATTAGAAACTACAGCGACAGTTAGTGACAATCAACCATTACGAGTCTCTCCAACCGTGACAGATCCTGATGGCGATGTGATTACGTATAAATGGGCGGTTAGCAACGATGACGTCACTATTGAAGACGATAAATCGCAATCAACCACTTTTAAATTCCCCGAGAGTGACGCTGAGAAAACCTACACGCTGACATTAACAGCAACAGACTCACAAGGCGCGTCAAGTTCTAAAGCGATGCTTGTAAAAGTTTCAGCTATGACAGCACAAAATCAAGCGCCCGTTATTGAGTTAGTTGAATCTGTTGATGTTAAAACTAATGAATCATTAACTGTAAATCCAACGGTATCAGATCCAGATGGTGATTCGTTAACATTTAAATGGTCGGCAAGTGACGGCGTCATTATTGCTGATAGTAATGTTAAATCTACAACCTTTAATTTTCCAGTGAACGATACAGTAAAAAGCTATAACCTAACATTAACTGTAACCGATTCTAAAGGCGCATCGAGCGTTAAAATAATAGAGGTTAAAGTGCTTGAAAAAGTGCCTGATAATAAACCGCCAATCATTGATTTGGTAGCAAATAAAACGGTCGAGAGTAACCAGACTGTGTTGTTTAGCCCAACAGTTTCTGATCCAGAAAGTGATGAATTGAGCTATCAATGGTCATCTGATGATACTAGTGTAATATTTTCAGACAGCGCACTCGTTGACTCGTCAGTTACTTTTCCTCAAGTAAATCTACAACATAAAGTAATCGTCTCGCTGACAGTTACCGATAGTCATGACAATGAGTCAACGGAGAGCGTAGAGATCACAATAGAGCCGAAAGCCGTATCTACTGAGCCTACGGCACCTTTAGTGTCTATTTTTAGTACTAGTTCAGGAAATTCGCTAGAGAGTGTAACCATCAAGGCAAGGATAATTTCATTCCAAGAGCCGACTTTGGCAGTATGGACGCTCGATAACGTTGAAGTACAAAGCACGATTTTTACGTCGCTGAGCGATAACCACTATCAAGTAGAATGGGTGACAGAACGGCCTCAGGTTGAAAATTTCACTTCGTTTCCCGTGACACTGACGGTAACAACTGATTCAGGCCTAAGTACAATTGATGAAGACATCATATTGGTTTCGCCAAACAAAACGCCATCGTTGGCGGTAACACTGCCATCGACGATATCGATAGACGAGGAAGCGAATAAAGTCGTTAACGCAACGATTGATAATAGCCATCAAATCGATAGTTATGAATGGAAAATTGAAGAGGGCAGTGGCGTTACCTTGTTAAATGCGTCAACGGACTCAATAACCGTCGTGACACCAGAAGTAAATAGTGATCAAGAGGCATTACTCACTTTAACAGTGACTATGGGGGCTATAACACGAACAGTCGAATCAACGATTAAGGTTAAGGCGGATACAACGCCTGTCCCTATTATGTTAGAGCAATCACGTTTCACCGCTGGGCAAGGCCAAGATATCGAGATTTCTGTGGTGAGTGATGACTTTGAACAAATAGAGTCGTTTACATGGACTCTTCAAGGATTAGACACCATTGATGCTAATGAGACAAAGACATCACTGAGCTTTACCGTGCCTAAAATTGATACCAGTGTTATTGTTTCAGTGATTTATACGGCAACCTTAAAAAATGGTAGTACGGTGATGAAGATCGTCAATCTATCCCTTATCAATGAAGCGGCGATCCGGAATTCGCTAACCATAACGCCGCCTAATGTTAATGTTGAAGTGAGAAACAACATTCAAACATTGTTGACCGTACTTATTGTTGATTCGCTCGCCTTAGTCGATAGCATTGCCATTACACAGCCGTTTACGGTTAACACGTTCGAGCCCATCGTTATTAAAAAGGCAACGCACTTTATTCAGTTACCTCTAAAAACCAATACTATAGAGCACGATCATATCGACTTTTTAAATTTACAAATTAAAGTCGGTGTCCACACTTTTGACTACCCACTTCAATTAACTATGAAAGCTGATTAGCAATAAGAGCGTGAGCTCATGTGTGTCGCATATAGATCAACCATGAGCTCACTTCTATTATTTGTATTAGATGAAACTACCAGCTAAGTACGCACCATAATAGCCAATAGTATAAGCAACTAGTAGATATAGGCTCATTTTTAGGTAGCTAGTAAACGTTAATTCTTTTACTTTGCTCATCGCAATAATGCCCGCCGCAGAACCTATGATCAGCATTGAACCGCCAACACCTGTAGCATAGGTGAATGCTAACCATTGCCGTGCATTCATCGCAATATCAGCCTTGAGTAGCGCAGCAGTTAGCGGCACGTTATCAATTAACGCAGACATTATCCCCATTAGATAATTGGCGTAGGTTGGCGCCACGTGTTGATAAAGCGTGGTAAATTGTGCCAGCACGCCTATCTCTTTTAGCGCGCCAACGAGCAATAATACACCAACAAAGAAAAGTAAGGTGTCGTATTCAATTTCACGAATGTAATCGATAATTTTACGATTCACGTCTTTTTTACGCATTAAAAACTGCGCTACCAAAAACATTAAAGACAAACCGAATAAAAAACTAAGTACTGGTGGTACGCGATAGAGGGCGCTCAAGAGCAGGGTACCCAAAATAGTACTTAGAAAAATGGCGGCAATGGCAATATCCGTCTTTTCTATAGACTTTGCGTCAACCTTTTCAAACGTCAAGGTGCCATTCATGCCAATAGATAACATGCCAGCGAGTAACAGCACACTGATTGCCGCAGGTATAATAAGTAATAACAAATGGCTAATCGTCACTTTGTCTGCCAAAAATATCATTAAGGTGGTTACATCACCAGTAATAAGGGATACACCGCCGGAGTTAACCGCGAAAACAATTAATGTCGCGTATTTTATGCGTTTCTTGGCATCAAGTTTCAGCGACATAATCACCGCTAAAGAAATCAACGTTGCCGTGATGTTGTCGGAAATTGATGAAAATATAAAAGCGAAAATACCAACGAGAAACATCAGTTTTCGTTCACTGATCTGGGCTGGCATGATGCGATGTACTAGGTTTTGAATAAACCCCTTGGAGTTTAAATAAGCAACAAAGGTCATTGCTGCCATCAAGAACAACCACAAGGTCGCGATTTCTAAAATATTATGATCAAGCTTATGTTTAAGCGCTTCACTACTTAAACCATCTAGCGGCGCCACGAAAATAATTATCCAACTTAATGTGCCGAAGAACATCGTCGTTTTTGCCTTGTTAACATGGATAACGTCTTCAATGACAATGAGTATAAATGCAAGCGCGACAAGCGTTAATATGACACCTGAAATCATGGTGGTGATAACCTTATAAATTAGTGAGCGTGGAGAGCGTAAAATCGCGCGCAGTATAGCGCTAAGCGTTGTTAGCTACAATGGTGCAGCAATAAATTAATCTGATATTTATCATTGGTTTAATGTATTTCTATTGTCTTGGTTGTTTATTGCACAGCGGCCGCTCTGCCGATACTATTTTCAATAGGACGTTAGTCGATTGACTATGGTCTAACGCTTTCTTTTCTTGTCTTCTTCACCGGTAGTGGTTGACATAATTTGTTGAACCATTACGCTGATGAAAAATGTTTAATGATAGGGAAGATATGAAATATTCTCCGTTGGGTGATAGCGGTTTGTCAGTGTCGCGAGTGTGTTTAGGAAGTATGACATGGGGCGTGCAAAACAATCAGACTAATGCAGATGCACAGATTGAATATGCACTAACGCGTGGCGTAAATTTTATTGATACCGCAGAAATGTATGCGATCCCGCCGCGTGAAGAAACCTATGGCAAAACAGAATCAATTATTGGTGATTGGTTGAGTCGTCATCAAAATCAGCGGGAAGATATTGTACTGGCGACCAAAATAGCTGGACCAGGTTTCAGTTATATTCGAGAAGGTGCCCCCATCACGGGTGATAATGTGATTAAAGCGGTAGATAGTTCACTGCAACGATTACAAACAGATTACATCGACTTATATCAGTTGCATTGGCCTAATCGAGCAATAGCGCACTTTGGCAATCAATGGCCTAACGGTATGCAGTTTTTGGGGCAAGAGAGTGAATCACATATCGCCCAGAAGCTAGATATTCTGGAAGGACTGGCAAAGTGCGTTACAAGTGGCAAGATTCGTCATTGTGGATTATCTGATGATTCGCCATGGGGTCTTAGTCAGTACTTGCGTTTAAGTGAACAACACAATTTACCCAAGATGGTATCGATTCAAAATGAGTTTAGTTTGCTACATGCTAAAGACTGGCCTTATTTAATTGAACAATGTGTCAATGAGAATATTGCCTATTTGCCTTGGTCACCACTGGCGACTGGCGCTTTATCGGGGAAATATCTTGGTGGGGCGAGGCCAGAGGGGAGTCGCTGGACATTAATGCAACGTAATGGATTATTTAGAGATACAACTAATACTGACAAAGCGGTTGCAGCCTATGTCGATGTAGCCACAAGTCATGGAATTTCCCCGGTGAAGTTAGCACTTGGTTGGTGCGATCAGGTGCAAGGCGTTACCTCAAGTATTATTGGCGCGACGACAATGGAGCAACTTACTCAAGATATTGATGCCTTTAGTGAACCTTTATCACAAGCTGTGCTCAACGATATTCATCAGGTATTTAAGCAATATCCTAGTCCGTTTTAAAATACCCTTCAATAATAAGAGCCAGTGCTTGAGGAGATTCAAGCGGGCTCATATGACCGCAGTTTTCAAGTTGTTCAATGGACAAATAATCACTAGACAATGCCTGTTGAAGCTCGTTTGTATTGACTAAATTATCATGTTCACCAATCACAAACTTAATGAGAAAGGATTGCTGATTTAAAGAGCCAAGTAGGTTTTCTCGCTGTGTCGTGCCCGATAATTGATTGACCAACATAGATTCGCCGCCACGCTTATCCATTGCCATTATCGTATCAATGATTTCACGCTCTTGATGATTCACAGGTGACAACATTTGGCAAATTCGTGCTTTGGGCATGCCGTTATATCCATGTTGTTTTATGTAATCTAAGGTTTGGCGGCGCGTTGTTACTTCATGTGGCGGTAACGCTTTTGGTTCATTGGCAATCACAAGTAGCTGATTAATCTGTTGAGGGTAGGTCGTTGCGAAAAGAGAGGCAACGTAACCTCCTAACGAAAAGCCAATTAAATTTAATTGGCCGTCGGGAAGCGCTTTACGCAACATGCTAACAATACTCGGTAAGTCTTCACCGCTCGGAATGACCAAGGGAATGGGCGAGAACTTTTGTGGCAACAGCTCAAATACCTTTTGCCACAACGCGTTATCACATTGAGTACCAGGTAAAAAATACAGCGGTATTTGAGTCATTACTGTGTCCTTTAGAAACAACCGTTTTTGAACCTAGGTTCAGCGGCTGAAACGTGCTTTAAAAAGCGTTAATTAGATTGAGCAACTACCACCATTTTTCGCATAGTATTTTTGATGGTACTCTTCGGCTTTATAAAAGGTACTTGCTGGTGTTACTTCAGTCACGATCTTTTTATCACCAAAACGTTTTTCGGTAGTCAATTGCTCAATAACATTGTTTGCTTGCGCTTGTTGTTCGTCATTGTGATAAAAAACAGCACTGCGATATTGAGAGCCCACATCTAAACCTTGTCGGTTAAGTTGTGTTGGATTATGGTTTTCAAAGAAAATTGCCAATAATCGCTGATAACTAATGACTGATTCATCAAAAGTGACTTCGACAACTTCGGCATGACCCGTCGCGCCGCTACATACGTCTTGATAGGTCGGGGTATCTTGTTCGCCTCCTTCATAGCCTGAAAAAGCTTCAATAACACCGTCTTGTTGACGAAATAATGCTTCTACGCCCCAGAAGCAGCCACCACCGAAAGTTGCAGTTTGCATAATCAATCTCTCTTAAAAAATCGTTTAACCGTTTAGATGGCTAGAAGTCTATAATTAAATTCCAATGGGGTAAAGTAAAAAATTGCATTGCCAAACAAAAGACACAGTAATTGAGATGAATCTTTCATTCTAAATAGCAATGGGTATTAGTATAATGCGGTTCACTTGTGAGGACTTAGGATTTTTAAATGACAGTATTAGCTATCTATAGCGGTAAAGTAACTCAGGCATATGGCATTGAAACGGCCATCGATAAGCAACTTGTCACAGGTGATATCGAAATTGACGAATATGGCATTATCACCGATTCATGTGCTGATCCCAAGCATCATGGGGGCACAGAGCGAGCGCTTCATCATTACCCACAAGAACACTATTCACTGTGGAAAACACAATATCAAGCGTTAGACATTGAACGAGATTGGTTGCCGTCATCGATGGGGGAGAATATTTCAACGCTTGGATTTGATGAACACAATGTATGTATTGGCGATCAATTCCAGTGGGGAGAGGTCATTATTGAAGTGAGTCAACCTCGTTCTCCTTGCTTTAAACTTAACAAGCGCTGGCAAATTGATAAATTTTCCCTCCAAATGCAACAGACTAACCGCTGTGGTTGGCTTTATCGCGTTATTCAACCTGGCATAGTAAAAGAAGGCGCTTCATTCACGCGCATTCAACGTGTTGATAATGCGCTTACTATAGCGCAGGTGCTTGATATTTATTTTGGCGATCCGTTAAATATTGACGGCTTAAAGCAATTGCTTGCCTTGCCATTATCAACCTCATGGCAATCTACTATCAAAAAACGTCTTGAAACCGGTCACGTTGAGAATTGGAATTTTCGATTATTTGGTCATCCTTAACTATTGAGTTGATGATTTAATAAGCGAATGAGAATCTTTTGTGATAATTAGCGATATTTTGTGAAAGTTTTTTTAACTGGGATAGGTCTGTAAGGTCGAAATCTATATCTCAGGAAATTTTCATGAAAAAATTATTACTTATCTGTTCGTTATTCTTATCTACTTCGGCATTTGCTGGTGGGGTGATGCAGTTTACCGAAGACGGCTTTAAACAACTACAACAACAAAATGCCGAGATCTTAATTGACGTATATGCGACGTGGTGCCCAACTTGTCGTAAGCAGGGCAAAGTTATCAAAGCATTTTTTAAAGAACACCCAGAAAGCGACTTAACGGTACTTAAAGTTGATTACGACAAACAAAAAGAATGGGTTAAACATTTTAAAGCCTTTCGTCAAAGTACATTAATTCCTGTCTCTTATACACATCTCCGAGCCCACGAGACTAGGCATGATCTC
>CAJXRU010000007.1 GCA_913060565.1 uncultured Gammaproteobacteria bacterium
GCGGCGTTATTCGTCATTCACTGGGGTAAACCCAGCATCAATCCTCATGCCTTGCTCAAAACCCTTTTAGATTGAACAAAATTTGAACTACAAAGTTCAACAGACCCTAATTATTTAAAGCCGCATTAGCGGTTTTTTTTATGTTTTAATTCTGCATTCAATGCGTTCGTAAGAATTTTTATTAATCATTTAACCCACCTAAGCATCACAAAAACTGATGGTTCATGGAATTTTTATTCAGTTTAATACGACTACTTATTTAAACTATCGTTTAAATAAAATAAAAAAAAGACTTAACAGGCAATTACATATATTTAACATTACGCCAGCGTAAGCCAAATTATGTAATTAAATTACAAAATTTAACTACATTAGACTTTAGTTTACGCTGGCGTAAAGACGTACCAAATGATAATTAATATCATTTAACGAATCAATACTACCAATTAAAAACAATAACTTAAGTGTATAAACACGACTTATTATACGTTAGACTTTTCGCAGATTGACTTTGGTAATATTTCACGATAGTTTACAAATCAATTGTAAATTTATTAGCTATCCTCAGCAGTATCCCAAAGACCCCTGCTTGCATAACATTTGCATAAACAGTTTTAAATTTTGTAGAGATGACAATTATGGCATTAACCAATCCTGCGTTTGAAAAAGACAATTGTGGCTTTGGGCTTATCGCCCAAATGGATGGGCAACCAAGCCACAAGATTATTCGCACCGCTATTGAAGCATTAGATCGCATGCAACATCGCGGTGGCATTTCGTCTGACGGTATAACTGGCGACGGTTGTGGTTTATTGATGCAAGCGCCTGAAGCCTTGTTTAACGCCGTAGCGAAAGAAAAAAATTGGTCACTGAGTAAAAAGTACTCTGTTGGCATGTGTTTTTTAAGTACCGACCCGCTATTGGCGCAACACAGTCGTGAAGTTCTTAAAGAAGAACTTGAAAAGGAAACCATGTCCGTTGTTGGCTGGCGTGAAGTACCGATTAACAAAGACATCCTTGGTCCAATTGCATTAGCTGAGCTACCTGTCATAGAACAAGTATTTGTAAATGCTCCGGCAGGCTGGGTTAGCCGCGACATTGAACGCCGCTTATATATGGCTCGTCGCCGTGCTGAAAAACGCTTGGTAAACGATGACACATTCTACATTGCTAGCTTGTCATCAATGGTTACCATTTATAAAGGCCTCGTGAAGCCAGTTGATTTACCTAATTTCTATTTAGATCTTGCTGATTTGCGCACTCAGAGCTCTATTTGTTTATTTCACCAACGATTCTCAACAAATACCTCGCCTAAATGGCCACTGGCACAACCGTTTAGATTCTTAGCGCATAACGGTGAAATCAACACTATTACAGGAAATAGACAGTGGGCTAAAGCGCGTTCTTACAAGTTCCAAAGCCCTTTATTACCAGATTTACAAGATGCGGCTCCCTTTGTCAGTGAGAGCGGTTCGGATTCATCATCATTAGATAATATGCTGGAATTGTTGTTAATGGGCGGCATGGATTTGTATCGCTCAATGCGAATGCTTATTCCACCGGCATGGCAATCAAATCCAATCATGGATGACGATCTACGCGCATTTTACGACTTTAACTCGATGCATATGGAGCCGTGGGACGGCCCAGCTGGCGTTGTTATGACCAACGGTCGTCATGCTGCCTGTGCAGTTGATCGTAATGGCTTACGTCCAGCGCGCTATGTCGTCACTAAAGATCGTATTCTGACATTAGCTTCAGAAGTCGGCATATGGGACTATCAACCAGATGAAGTTGCTGAAAAAGGCCGTGTTGGCCCAGGTGAATTGCTCGTATTAGATACTTATTCTGGCAAATTAACGCCAACATTTGACATCGATAACGAACTCAAAAACCGCCACCCTTATAAGAAATGGCTTACCAATAACTCACGCCGTCTTGTGCCTTTTGATAAACGTGAAGAATCTAATTCAGGTCATCGTAGTCTCGATGATGAGCAACTGGCGGTTTATCTCAAGCAATTTAACTATTCAAAAGAAGAGATCCACGACGTGATAAACGTCATGGCAGGCTGCGGCCAAGAAGTCACTGCGTCTATGGGTGATGATGCACCGATGGCTGTGTTATCGCAAAAACAGCGTAGTGTTTTTGATTATTTCCGCCAAGAGTTTGCTCAGGTAACTAACCCACCGATCGATCCATTGCGCGAAGCACATACTATGTCACTTGCAACGTGTATTGGTAGCGAGCAAAACTTATTTAAAGAAACGCTAGGTCATGCTGATCGCATCTTATTTGACTCACCAGTATTAGTTTATAGTGATTTAGAGCAACTCAAGGCACTCGACGAAGCGCATTATAAAACGGTCGAATTGTCGATGAATTACACTGAAGAGCTAACACTTGAACAAGCTATTGTTGCCCTGTGTGACAAAGCACAGCAAGCTTCTCAAGATGGCGCTGTAATCATCCTGCTAAGTGATCGAGATATAACAAAAGACAGTTTACCTATCCCAGCAGCTATGGCGGCAGGTGCTGTACAACAGCGCCTTGTCGACAACAATTTACGTTGTGACACCAATCTAGTGATTGAATCAGGAGCCGTTCGCGATCCACACCATTTCGCCGTACTATTCGGGTTTGGCGTAACAGCCGTATATCCGTACCTAGCTTACGAGTCAATTCTTGAGCAAATCGAACACGGTAAGATCACCCACTCACCAAAAGAAGCTGTGATTAACTATCGTAAAGGTATTAACAAAGGCTTGATGAAAATCATGTCAAAAATGGGTATTTCTACTATAGCCAGTTACCGTTGCTCTCAATTATTTGAAGCCATTGGCTTTGCGGATGACGTCGCTGACTTATGTTTCAACGGCGTAACAAACCGTATCAAGGGCGCTGATTTTAGCGATTTTGAACTCGATCAAGCGATATTACGTGACAAAGCATATCGCAAACGTCAACAAATTGAGCATGGCGGATTATTGAAGTTTGATTTTCGTGGTGAATACCATTGTTATAACCCTGATGTTGTTCAATTATTACAAAAATCAGTTAAGTCGGGTGAATACAGTGATTATCAAGCATTCACCAAAGCGGTAAATGAACGCCCAGTGGCAACAATTCGCGATCTCTTAAAATTGGATACTACGCAGCAAGCCATTGATATTAATGATGTTGAGCCAGCACATGATCTATTCCCACGTTTTGACAGCGCCGCAATGTCGATTGGTGCGTTAAGCCCAGAAGCTCATGAAGCTCTTGCCGTTGCGATGAATCGTTTAGGTGGCCAGTCAAACTCTGGTGAAGGTGGTGAAGATCCTGCGCGTTTTGGTAACGAGCGTAACTCGAAAATCAAACAAGTCGCGTCAGGTCGCTTTGGTGTAACAGCGCACTACTTAATGAACGCCGAAGTGATTCAAATTAAAGTCGCACAAGGCGCTAAACCAGGTGAAGGTGGTCAACTGCCCGGTGATAAAGTCTCTGCTGAAATCGCAGGCCTGCGTTATTCAACACCAGGCGTCACATTAATATCACCACCGCCACATCACGATATTTATTCGATTGAAGATTTAGCACAGCTTATTTTCGATTTAAAACAAATCAATTCAACGGCGCTGATTTCAGTCAAGCTAGTTTCAGAGCCAGGTATAGGTACTATTGCTACAGGTGTAGCTAAAGCCTATGCCGATTTAATTACGGTATCAGGCTATGACGGCGGTACAGGTGCAAGTCCATTAACATCAGTGAAATACGCTGGTAGCCCGTGGGAGTTAGGCCTTGCTGAAGTGCAACAAGCTTTAGTCGAAAATGGACTACGTCACAAAGTACGTTTACAAGTCGATGGCGGCCTTAAGACCGGTTTAGACGTTGTTAAAGGCGCTATTTTAGGGGCAGAAAGCTTTGGCTTCGGAACCGCGCCAATGGTTGCTTTAGGTTGTAAATACCTGCGTATTTGTCACCTAAATAACTGTGCAACAGGTGTAGCAACCCAAAATAAAGAATTACGTGACAAGCACTTTAGAGGCTTACCAGAAATGGTTGCCAACTACTTTGAGTGTTTAGCACAAGATATTAGAGAACTCCTTGCTGGCTTAGGTATCAATAAGCTAACTGACTTAATTGGCCGTACAGACCTATTACACGTGATTAAAGGTCAAACAGCCCGCCAAGCTAAGCTTGATTTGTCGGATATTCTATATCGACCTATCGCTAAAGAAGGCTGTGCCATTTCATGGACAGATAAAAACCCGGCCTATGACGATGGTGAAATGAATAAGAAGCTTGCGGCATTGACTAGCGAAGCCATTGAACAAAAGCAAGGTGGTGATTTCAATTTGAAAGTTCGAAATACCGACCGCTCAGTGGGCGCAACCATTAGTGGTCTTATCGCTCAGCATCATGGTAATCAAGGTATGAGCGACTCACCGATTAACCTTAATTTTGTCGGTACTGCCGGCCAAAGTTTTGGTGTATGGAATGCTGGCGGGTTGAACATGACGGTTGTCGGTGACGCTAATGATTATGTAGGTAAAGGCATGACAGGTGGTCGATTGATTGTTAAGCCACCGCAAGGAATGGCTTTTGAAACACAAGATGCCAGCATTATCGGTAACACGTGTTTGTACGGTGCGACAGGCGGCGAATTATATGCAGCGGGTCAAGCGGGTGAACGTTTCGGAGTGCGTAACTCTGGCGCTGTGACCGTGATTGAAGGTATGGGTGACAACGGTTGTGAATACATGACAGGTGGCGTAGTGGTATCACTAGGCGAAACTGGTGTTAACTTTGCTGCGGGCATGACTGGCGGTTTTGCTTACTTGCTTGATGAAGAGTCAAACATCGATAAGCGTATGAATCATGAATGTGCGCAATCAATGCCAATTGAGCTGCCAGCTTATCAAATTCATTTAAAATCGTTGATTCAAGCACACTTTGATGCCACTGGTAGTGAGCGTGCTAGAACGATTTTAGATAATTTTGACCATTGGTTACCAAAGTTCTTATTAGTGAAGCCGACGGCAGCAGATATTAAAACCATGCTACCAAACGCAACTAATGTATTAAAACTAGCCGTGAATGCAGGATAATCGCCATGTCAAAAGTAACTAAAGTAATATCAAACGTGGTGCCGAACGACTTTCAATACATGGATGTCGGTCGAAATGATCCACAAAAGAAACCTATTGAACAACGCAAAGAACAATTTATCGAAATTTATAACTTGTTTGACCAACCGCAAGTAGAAGAACAAGCGGATCGCTGTCTTGATTGTGGTAATCCATATTGTCAGTGGAAATGTCCATTACACAACTATATTCCTGATTGGCTAGAGCTCGCAAAGCAAGGCCGTATTATGGAAGCGGCAGATCTATGTCATCAAACAAATACGCTCCCTGAGGTTTGTGGTCGCGTTTGTCCGCAAGATCGTTTATGTGAAGGTTCATGTACCATTAATGACGAATTTGGCGCTGTCACCATTGGTAATGTTGAAAAATACATTACCGACACGGCGCTAGCTCAAGGTTGGAAACCCGACCTAAGTGCAGTTGCCAATACAGGTAAGAAAGTTGCCGTTATTGGCGCTGGGCCAGCAGGCCTTGGTTGTGCAGATATTCTGATCCGCAACGGTGTTACACCTGTCGTATTTGACAAAAACCCGGAAATTGGCGGCCTGCTCACATTCGGTATCCCAGCCTTTAAACTTGAAAAATCGGTAATGAGCCAGCGCCGTGAATATTTCGAGTCACTTGGCGTAGAATTTAGATTGAACACGACCGTGGGTAAAGACATCGATTTTAGTCAACTACAACAAGACTACGATGCCGTATTCTTAGGCATGGGTACTTATACTTATATTAAAGGCGGCTTTGACAACGAAGGCGCCGATGGCGTACTTGAGGCATTACCTTATTTAATTGGTAACACTAATAACCTGATGGGCTATCAAGATCCTGAAAATCCTTACATCAGCTTAGTGGGTAAGCGTGTTGCAGTGCTTGGCGGTGGTGATACTGCAATGGATTGTGTGAGAACAGCTATTCGTCAGGGGGCTAGCGAAGTACGTTGTGTTTATCGTCGTGACGAAGCCAACATGCCAGGCTCAAAGCGTGAAGTACAAAATGCGAAAGAAGAAGGCGTTGAGTTTCTATACAACAGACAACCTTTAGATGTTGTAGCGCAAGATGGCAAAGTTGTTGGTATACAGTTGGTTGAAACAGCAATGGGCGCACCAGATGAAAATGGCCGTCAACGCGCAGAAGCAGTTACAGGTTCAGAGCACGTGCTAGACGTCGACGTGGTTATCATGGCATTTGGCTTTAAACCAAATCCACAGCCTTGGTTTAAAGATTACAATATCAACGTTGATCAATGGGATCGCGTTATTGCTAATTCATCAAACGTGCCGTTTCAAACAACTAACCCAAAAATCTTCGCTGGCGGTGATATGGTTCGCGGCTCCGATTTGGTGGTTACTGCGATTGCAGAAGGTCGTGATGCGGCAGAAGGTATATTGCAGTACCTAAATGTGTAATACATGCGTTGTAGCCAGTCTACGATAATCTAATTAACTAAAGGCTCTGAATAAGAGCCTTTTTTATTTTACAACGCCGGCAATTACGTTAAGATCGCTGTTTTTAAAGACATAGAGAACACCATGAAAATTGGAATTATTGGCGCAATGGAGCCAGAAGTAGCAGTACTTCGCAAACAAATTCAAGGCCTAGAAACACAAACAGTCGCCGGTATTGAGTTTTATACGGGTACTATTAATGATGTTGATGTTGTCGTTTCTATGTCTGGTATCGGCAAAGTCGCCGCTGCGGTTTCTAGTACGCTACTTATCGAAAAGTATGCGCCGGATTGTATTATCAACACCGGTAGTGCCGGTGGTTTCGACCCAGCCCTCAATGTCGGAGACGTTGTTGTCGGCAGCGAAGTTCGTCATCACGACGCCGATTTAACAGTATTTGGCTATGAAATTGGCCAGCTTCCTAAAATGCCAGCAGCGTTTAAACCACACCCAGCATTAGCGCAAGCAGCTAATGACGCGATGAAAGCATCACAACAGAATGTACAAATTGTTGAAGGGCTTATTGCTACTGGCGATACTTTTATGGCTGATCCAACGCGTGTTGAACAAGTACGCGCTAACTTTCCAAGCATGCAAGCGTGTGAAATGGAAGCTGCAGCCATCGCGCAAACTTGCCATCTGTTTAATGTGCCCTTTGTTGTGATTCGTTCATTGTCAGACATCGCAGGTAAGCAAAGCGAACTAAGCTTTGACGAATACTTAGTAACAGCAGCGCAGAACTCTGCTGATATGGTCGTTGCTATGTTGCCGCTATGTAACAAGTCAGATTTAAATTAACCTGACTAGATACGGATATGGATTTTCTATCGCAACTATCTGCTAGTAATGTTGAATTGTCAGATTTAACATTACGCCTTCTAGTCGTGTTAATCGTTGTTCTCATTGAACGACGATTTGCGATAGATGCTTCCTATCATCCCGGCACGTTATGGCGCTTCATCGCGTTAAAGCTTGCTAAAAAAACCGCCAAAAACTCACCAAAACAACAACGCCTCTCTGGCGCTATTAGCACTGTTATGTTGTTGTTTATTGGAATCGTTATTGTTTACACCATTTTAGTGTTCGCTATCTACCCTTGGTTCTTCGATGCGATATTTTTACTGCTCGCCATTAATAGTTATTCAATACTGCGTCATTGTAAAAGTATCTACCAAAGCCTTAAGCATAATAAAAAGAACCTTGCTAAAGAGCAGCTGACAAGCCTTTGTGTTCGCGACACACAATCGTTATCTACAATGGGTATTGTTAAGGCAGCTATTGAAGGCGCAATACAACAGTTTTCATTAAATTATTTAATCCCTATCACTCTTTACCTATTAACTGGCTCTATCGGACTAATTATTTACGGTTTGTTAAACGCCCTCGCCCGATATTGGAATCCTAAGCAGAAAGCTTGGCGTCACTTTGGTAAGTTTCCACAATATTTAATGGGCTTAATAAGCTTGCCATTTCACTGTTTACAGGCGCTTTTCATCGCATTTTTATTTGGTTTTAAGCACCTATCAATCAAGCGAAACTCTTGGCATAGATTCGGTACTGGTGCTCTACTGGCAACAACTGCCAATGCAATGAACCGTGAACTAGGCGGCGCCGTGATGTACGATGGTATAAAAATAAGACGGCCCAAATTAGGGACTAGCTATCATCCAGATATTGCCGATTTACCTCATTTGTACCGTTTGTTAAAAAAGTTACGTCAATCGATTCTCATTGTTGTATTTATTACTTTCATTTTCTCAACACTACTCAGCCTTTAATTAATAGGAACACCTATGGAATTCATTTTTGACGGCCCAAAAAACGGCCCACTATTTCTATTCGCCCACGGCGCAGGTGCTGATGCAGAGTCAGAGTTCATGACAACTATCGCCCAAGGACTCGCCGAAAAAGGCGTGCGTGTCGCAAGGTTTAATTTCCCCTACATGCAACAACGTTTGATTGACGGAAAACGTCGGCCTCCGAATAGAGCACCGCAACTCGTCGAATTCTATGGCGAGTTAATTAAAGAATTAAATCAACCTGTTTACATTGGCGGAAAATCCATGGGAGGACGTATTGCCTCTATGGTCGCCGCCCTAGACGATGAGCAACTAAATAAGCTTATTAAAGGCGTTATCTGTTTGGGCTATCCTTTTCACCCTATCGGTAAGCCAGAAAAACTACGAATCGACCATATAAAAGATGTAAAAGCCCCACTTTTCATCGCGCAAGGAACACGAGATAAACTAGGAAGTTACGAAGAAGTTAATAATTATGATTTGGATCAAAAAATTGAATTCCTATGGCTGGAAGATGGCGATCATGATTTCAAACCGCGTGTTAGAAGTGGGTTAACTCAAAAACAGCTTATTAAAAAAGTTATGCGTTTGTTGTTATTAAGAATAAAAAGATGAGACACGTAGTAAATTTACGTTAATTCAATAGTTAATTTTTATCGATTTATCATTTCTTACAATCACATTCTATTTGTTGACAGTAAAACCATTTTCTTCTCGCGTTCCCAATACCTAAAATACATATAAAAAACAATAACTAAACCAAAACAAACCTTTAAATAAAACTATTTCTTATTTTAAAAAGCAATACCAAATAACTAGTTAATCTAATTTAACATCTTTTAGTAACATAAATATAATCACTCATCTTGCGTTACAAACTATTTACAAACTATCAAAAAGTGTTATTTTATACGGCGTTCGCTAAATTGTATCCAATTAAGAGATTCAATTAGAAACAATAATAAACAAAGAGAGAGAGATAGCTAATGAATAATATGACTAGCTTCAAACGCACCGTTGCAGCGGTAGCTGTTACAGCAGCGTTAAGCATTTCATCTACAGCTTTTGCTGGTAATAATGACGGTGTTTTAAAAGGAAACATTGTTGATGTTTCACAAACTCCTATCGCTGGCGCGATTGTTACGGCTAAAGATCCAAAAACTGGTTTTTCACGTTCAACGACTGTAAAAGCAGACGGTAGTTACCGTTTTTCTGCATTACCAGTTGGCAACTATTTAGTGACTATTAGTAAAGACGGTTACAATAATGTTGTTCAAGAAAACATTCGTATCAAACTAGGTGGACAAACTCAATTCAATACTCCAATGGCTACAGTTGGTTCAAATGTAGAAACTATTGAGATATCTGGCAGTGCGATGGCTACTATTGACACATCGTCTTCAGAGTCAGCACTGAATATTGGTGCTGTTGAGTTATCTAGACTTCCCGTTGCTCGTGATATTACATCTGTTGCATTACTAGCACCTGGTACAACTCAAGGTGATTCAGCCTTTGGTAACTTGGCATCATTCGGTGGTTCTTCGGTTGCTGAGAATGCTTACTTTGTAAATGGTCTAAATGTATCAAACTTCCGTAACGGTCTAGGTGGTTCTACTATTCCTTTCGAATTCTACAAAGAATTCCAAGTTAAAACTGGTGGTTATTCAGCTGAGTTTGGCCGTTCAACTGGTGGTGTAATCAATGCTGTAACTAAGAGTGGTTCGAACGACTTTGAATATGGCGTTAATATTAATTACCGTCCTGATTCACTTCTTCAAGAACGTGGTACAGAACTTCGTACTGATGGTACAGTTAAATACTACGGTGATACTGCGACTTACGATAATGTAGATTTAAATCTATATGTTTCAGGTGCGTTAATTGAAGATAAGTTATTTTACTATGTTCTATATAACCCACGCAATATCGATTCGTCTTCAACAAATGGTCCTGCTACTCGTTATTTTGAAAGCGAAACTAAAGATGCATTCTGGGGTACTAAAATTGATTGGCATATCACAGATAATCACCTACTAGAACTTACTGCATTTTCTGATAAGCGTGAAATCAAACGCCAACAAGCTGATTACGATTATGCAACTAAAAAGCATGCAGAATTAGATCCACCTTCATATTCAGACCGTGGCGGTAAGAATATCTCTGTAAAATACACTGGCTATATTACAGATGATTTCACAATCTCTGCTCTTTGGGGTAAAAACGAGGCTGATTTAACGGACCGTAGTGAGTTCGATGCGACTTGTCCACGAATTTGGGATCGTCGTGGTGACAAAAATGATTGGCGTCCACTTGGTTGTGCTGTTAACTCAACAGTATCTATTGGTGATGACACTCGTGAAGCTCTACGTATCGATGGTGAATGGTCACTTGGCGATCACGTATTACGTTTTGGTTATGATAACGAAACAAATACTTCGAACGATCTAACTATGCGTTCTGGTGGTGATTACTATCAGCTATTAGATAGTAAAGTTGGAGATTATTTATCGGCTATCGACTATACCTTTACAGAAGAGTTTGAATACGCATACCAAAGTTACTACACAAGTGGTGGTGAGTTTGATACGTTATCAACGGCATTTTATATTGAAGATACGTGGACAATTACAGACGACATTACAGCAGTCATCGGTGTTCGTTCTGAATCATTTAATAACAAAAACAGTGCTGGTGAGTCATTCGTTAAGATTGACAATCAAATTGCTCCTCGTTTAGGTATTTCATGGGATATCAACGGTGACGGTGAATCAAAAGTTTTCGCTAACTTTGGTCGCTACCACTTACCAGTTGCAGCTAACACAAACATTCGTATGGCTGGTGCAGAAGAGTTTTACCGTGCTTATTACAAGCTTGAAGGCGTTATGGATGACCAATTCCAACGTCCGATCTTAGGTGAGCAATTAGGTCGTAATACATATTCAGATGGCACGGTTCCAGATGTACGTGAAGTACTTGATACTAGCATCAAGCCAATGTATCAAGATGAATTGATCATTGGTTACCAATCAATGATTAATGACTCTTGGTCTTACGGTGTTAAGTTCACTCATCGTGACCTAAAAAGTATCATTGATGATGTTACATTTGCTAAAGCTGTTCGCGCAAATGGATGGGATGAAGGCCATATCGGTAACTATGTGCTGACTAATCCTGGTACAGACATTACTACATACTATGATACAGACGGTGATGGTTCATTAGAGCAAGTTAAGATTGCTGCAGAACTAATGGGTTACCCAGAACCTTCGCGTAAATATAACGCTCTTGACTTCAACATCCGTCGTGATTGGGATGATGTATGGTCAATAGACGCAACGTACACTTGGGCTCAATCTTACGGTAATGCTGAAGGTTATGTTAAGTCTGATAACGGTCAAGATGATGCTGGTCTAACTACTGACTGGGATTTCCCTTACCTAATGGATGGTGCATATGGCTTCCTACCAAACGATCGTCGCCATACGTTTAAAGTTTACGGTACCTACGCTATTACTGAAAACTTGAAAGCAGGCTTTAACTTATTAGTTCAATCTGGTCGTCCAATTAGTGCATTCGGTGATTCATTACCTGAAGACTACGATGTAAACGATAAATATAGCTACGGTTCTACGTACTATGTTAAAGATGCTGATGGTGAAGTAACTAAAGTTAATCGTGGTGCTATGGGTCGTACTCCATGGACAACCGACCTTAGCTTAAATATCAAATACAATGTTGAAATCGCTGGCGCAGATGTAGAGCTAGGTGCAACTGTTTACAATGTATTCGGTGCTCAAGGTGTATTAGCTGTTGATGAATACACTCGTGACGGTGCAGAAGCTAACAAAGAGTTCTTACGTCCGACTGTTTACCAGTCGCCACGTTATGCACAGCTAAGTGCTTCGTTCCGCTTTTAATTTTTAGGGCTTAATGAAGAATAAAAGCGTACACAGGTAAGTGTACGCTTTTTTTTTAGTTACATATAAAGTTACAATTGTTAAATAGATTCTTCGTATTAAACCCATTATATTTAACAATACTAAAACATTTATATTTAAAATATTTTCAACAAGGATATATTTATGAAAATTTTGAACACAGCCATTGTTTCTTTGGCAATTTTATTTTCGTTTTCCGTAAGTGCCGCTGACGTAAAAGTTGACTGGGTAAAACCAGAGCAATATAAAGACATCGATGCTGGTGGAGAGGGTAAAAGCAATTTCAAGAAAAAGTTATTTAAAAACTTAGAAAGCGTTTTTGCCAAAGGCGCCAAAGATCTACCGAACGATTATCAACTAGAAGTCTCTATGCTGGACGTTGACCTTGCAGGTCACGTTGATCATTCAGCTGGTGTGATGGCAAGACGTATAATCACTGATAGTGATTTCCCACGTATTATTTTTTACATGATACTACGTGATGATAAAGGAAATATTGTTTTTCAAGGCAAGCAAAATCTGCGCGAAAAGAAAATGAAACATAACAGTTTCCGTATGAAAGGAAGCCAAAGCGAATTCTTTATGGAGAAAGATCTTATTGAAAAGTGGTTCGAGGTTGCATTAGTTCCAGCGGTTGCAAAAGCCTAAGAAACCAATTTGGTCATCTTCTAGCTAATATACGATTAAAATAATTAGCTAGAATGACCATTCTTATAACTATAAACTAGGAATTCTCACCCAACCTTCCATCAAAATACGAGCGCTACGGCTCATAATCGCTTTATCAACCTGCCACACCCCATCGACATGACTAGCTCTCGCGCCAACGCTCAAGGTGCCAGACGGATGGCCGAAACAAACAGATTCACGTTCACCGCCACCAGCAGCTAGATTCACTAGTGTGCCGGGAATCGCAGCAGATGTACCAATAGCCACAGCAGCAGTGCCCATCATTGCGTGATGGAGTTTACCCATTGAGAGTGCACGTACGTTTAAATCGATAGCACCTTGCGCAATAGCCTTCCCACTTGATGATACGTAATCCATTGATTCACCAACAAAAGCCACTTTAGGTGTATGCTGACGCGCGGCGGCTTCTGAGATATCACTGATGAGGCCCATTTTTACAGCACCATAGGCACGGATTGTTTCAAACTTCGTTAAGGCTGTCTCATCGCTATTAATGGCTTCTTGTAGCTCACAACCTGTATAGCCGATTTCATTAGCATTCAAGAAGATGGTTGGGATTCCTGCGTTAATCATTGTAGCCTTGAACGTACCGATTCCCGGAACGTCTAAATCATCAACTAAATTTCCCGTTGGGAACATGGCACCGTCACCATCACTAGGATCAACAAACTCGACTGGTACTTCCGCCGCTGGGAAAGTCACGCCATCGAGCTCAAAATCACCGGTTTCTTGCACTTCACCGTTAGTAATAGGTACACGCGCTATAATGGTTTTCTTGATATTTGCCTGCCAAATACGTATAACGCAAACGCCATTGTCAGGAACACGATCAGCGTCAACTAGACCTGAATAAATAGCGAATGAACCAACAGCTGCCGTTAAGTTTCCGCAGTTACCGCTCCAGTCGACAAAAGCACGATCGATAGCCACTTGCCCGAATAGGTAATCAACATCGTGCTCTGGCACTGACGCTTTGGACAGAATGACTGTCTTGCTAGTACTAGATGTCGCCCCGCCCATACCATCAGTTTGCTTGCCATAAGGATCTGGACTACCAATTACCCGCAGCAACATAGCATCACGAGCTTCACCTGCAACTTGAGCCGCTTGAGGTAGGTCAGTTAAGTTGAAAAAGACCCCTTTCGAGGTACCGCCACGCATATAAGTAGCGGGTATTTTAATTTGTGGTTTAAAAGTCATAATTGAACCTTGTTTTAATTTCAGCAGCTAACGTTTAAGCCTTGATCTAAAATTATGAATTTTTCAAAGCTTTTTATGTGCAAATTGAAAGCACCTCTTGAATAAGGATGCGCATATGCACACCAGTCAATTTTCTTTGCTTCGCACACAAATTAGTCTGGAACTAATTTGAACAGCCGTAGGCTGGCCTGCAAGGTGAAATACACGGATGTATTTCATAAAGAAAAGTAACCAAAAGAAAGGCGACCCGCCGATTAATTGCTTATCTTTGTCCAAGAGCCTGTCTTAACGAAACCGATTTTTATCCGCGTCCTGCGGAAAAATCTAAAAAATCATCCCTGATTTTTTCTTCTAACAGACTCTTCGCTAAAGGCAACTAATGGCGGGAGCGATCTTCGCCTTATCCTTCAGCGATCGCTAAACTATACTGAGCCTTCCAAAAAATCCTGCGCAAAACGCTGCAATACACCACCAGCGCCATACACAGAAACTTCTTCCGCCGTATCTAAACGACACTTAGCATCGATAGTCACTTGCTCGCCATTTTTACGTGTCATTAACACTTGCAAGGCATTACCCGGTGCAGGACTGCCGATAACATCAAAGGTTTCAGTGCCGTCGATGCTATACGTTTCACGCGTGTCACCGTTAGTAAACTCAAGTGGAAGCACACCCATACCAACTAAGTTAGTACGGTGAATACGCTCAAAGCCTTCGGCTAAAATCACTTCAACACCCGCTAAGCGAACGCCTTTAGCCGCCCAATCACGTGATGAGCCTTGGCCGTAATCAGCGCCAGCGACAATGATCAGTGGTTGTGCGCGATCCATATAGGTTTCAATCGCTTCCCACATACGTGATTCAACACCTTCAGGCTCAATACGCGCTAGTGAACCTTGCTTGATTTCGCCATTGTCATCACGGCACATTTCATTAAGCAATTTAGGATTTGCAAAGGTCGCACGTTGTGCGGTTAAGTGATCACCGCGATGCGTTGCATATGAGTTAAAATCAACCTCTGGTACGCCCATTTTATCTAGGTAAGCACCCGCGGCGCTCGCCAATTGGATAGCGTTTGATGGTGATAAATGATCGGTTGTAATGTTATCACCGAGTACCGCTAACGGACGCATTCCTTTCATGGTACGCTCGCCCGCTAATGCGCCTTCCCAATAAGGAGGACGGCGAATATAGGTGCTCATTTCACGCCAATCATATAGCGGTTTAATTTGCTCGCCCATTTCTACTTTAACGTTAAACATTGGCTCATAAATAGATTTAAACTGTTCCGGTTTAACACTCGCAGTCACAATTGCATCTATTTCTTCATCCGTTGGCCAAATATCTTTAAGCGTAATTGAATTACCATCGCTATCGACGCCTAAAGCATCTTGTTCAATATCAAAACGCATGGTACCAGCGATTGCATAGGCAACAACAAGCGGCGGTGACGCTAAAAATGCTTGTTTCGCATGTGGATGGATACGACCATCAAAGTTACGATTACCTGATAATACGGCAGTTGAATACAGGTCACGATCGATAATTTCTTGCTGGATCTTAGGATCAAGCGCGCCGCTCATGCCATTACAGGTTGTACAAGCAAAACCAACAATGCCAAAGCCAAGCTGTTCAAGTTCTGGTAGTAGCCCTGAATCTTTTAGGTAAAGCTCTGCGACTTTTGAACCCGGAGCGAATGACGACTTAACCCAAGGTTTACGGATAAGGCCTAACTCGTTTGCTTTGCGAGCTACTAGCCCTGCTGCAACCACGTTACGTGGATTAGACGTATTAGTACAACTGGTTATCGCCGCGATGATAACAGCACCATCAGGCATTTCACCTTCGTTCTCCGTCCATTCTTTAGCGATGCCACGAGTGGCAAGATCGCTGGTTGGTAAGCGGCGATGTGGATTTGATGGACCAGCCATATTGCGACAAACAGACGAAAGGTCGAAAGTCAGTACACGTTCGTATTTTGCTTCTGTCAGGCTATCTGCCCACAAACCTGTTTCTTTCGCGTATTGTTCAACTAAGGCAACTTGCTCTGGCTCACGGCCTGTTAGTTTTAAATAGTCGATTGTCTGCTCATCGATATAGAACATCCCTGCACTAGCGCCAAATTCTGGTGTCATGTTAGAGATTGTAGCGCGATCGCCAATTGTTAGACTCGCTGCACCTTCACCGTAGAACTCAAGGTATGATGAAACGACTTTTTGTTCACGTAAAAACTCAGTGATCGCTAACACGATATCAGTTGCCGTTATTCCTGGCTGGCGATTTCCAACAAGACGAACGCCAATAATGTCTGGTAGGCGCATCATTGATGGACGCCCCAACATAACAGTTTCAGCTTCCAGACCACCAACACCCAATGCGATGACACCTAAAGCGTCTACGTGCGGGGTATGTGAATCGGTGCCAACACAGGTATCAGGGAAAGCAATGCCGTCACGGGCTTGAATCACTGGCGACATTTTCTCAAGGTTAATTTGATGCATAATACCGTTGCCAGCTGGAATAACATCAATATTGTCAAAAGCGTCCTGACACCAGTTGATAAAATGGAATCTATCTTCGTTACGGCGATCTTCAATAGCGCGGTTTTTATCAAACGCATCGCTTTCAAAGCCGCCATGCTCTACCGCCAAACTATGATCGATAATGAGTTGTGTCGGTACAATAGGATTAACTTTGGCAGGATCGCCGCCTTGTTCGCTGATAGCATCACGTAATCCGGCTAAATCAACTAGCGCCGTTTGACCTAAGATGTCATGACAAACCACACGTGCTGGATACCATGGGAAATCAAGATCTTGTCTGCGATGTATAATTTGTTCCAGTGACGCCGTTAAATCGTCAGGATTACAACGACGAACAAGCTGCTCGGCTAAGATGCGCGATGTGTATGGAAGTGTGGCATAAGCACCTGCTTGAATATCTTCGATAGCAGCGCGCGTGTCATAGTAATCTAACGATGTGCCAGATAATTTTTTACGGTATTGAGTATTGTTCATAAGTGTTTCCATGCATTTGCTTTGCGTTATTCCGAGGTTGTTTTCGATTAGCTCATAGCAAAAACGCTGTGAATATATCCCTCTTTTTCATCTTCGGCAACTGCTCCTGCGTTGCTCTACTGTAGCTATCCCTAGCTAAACTGAAAAAGACATTTTGCAATAAGCCAATCGCCACTACTCTTGATGACGCAAATACCCTCAACACTTATTCACGGTGTTGAGGGTGGGGGGTTGTTTTATCGCTCGCTAATCGGCTGAACTTTACGTGGTTCGCTGCCAGTGTAATCTGCGCTTGGGCGAATGATGCGGTTGTTTGAGCGTTGCTCAATCACATGCGCAGCCCAGCCAGTTAGGCGTGAACAAACGAAAATCGGCGTGAATAGTTTTGTTGGAATACCCATGTAGTTGTACGTCGATGCATGGAAGAAATCGGCATTACAGAATAATTTCTTGGTGTCCCACATGAACTCTTCACAAGCAACAGAGATATCGTATAACGATGTATCGCCATTCTCTTGTGCTAGTTTTTCAGACCATTCTTTGATGATAACGTTACGTGGATCAGACGTGCGGTAAATCGCGTGTCCAAAGCCCATGATTTTTTCTTTACGCTCTAACATGCCAGCCATTTGCTCTTTGGCATCTTCAGGAGATGTAAAGCGCTCAATCATATCCATTGCCGCTTCGTTAGCACCACCGTGTAGTGGGCCACGTAATGTACCGATAGCGCCAGTAACACAAGAGAACATATCAGATAATGTTGATGCACAAACACGCGCGGTAAAGGTTGATGCGTTAAATTCATGCTCTGCGTATAAGATTAACGACACGTCCATTACACGGCGATGTTGCTCACTTGGCGTTGTACCATTTAATAAACGTAAGAAGTGACCACCTAGTGAATCTTCATCTGTCACACAACTAATGTCTTCGCCGTCGTGGCTGAATTTGTACCAGTAACACATGATGGCAGGGAAGGCTGCAAGAAGGCGGTTCGCCGCACGATGTTGCTCGCTAAAGTCGTTTTCTGGCTCTAAGTTACCTAAGAATGAACAACCGGTGCGCATAACATCCATTGGATGCGCATCTTGTGGGATGCGTTGAAGCACTTCTTTTAGCGCTTGTGGTAAATCACGCATTTCAAACAGTTCAGCTTTATAAGCTGCTAATTGCGCTGCATTTGGCAACTCGCCATTAAACAGTAAGTAAGCAACTTCTTCAAAGGTTGCATTATCAGCAAGATCACTGACATCGTAACCACAGTAAGTTAACCCACTACCGCTTTTACCAACAGTACATAACGCTGTTTCACCAGCACTTTGACCACGTAATCCTGCACCACTTAATTTCTTATCACTCATTGCCGTTCTCCTGACTTTCTTCCTAATTATTTAATATTGTTTTAATTCTCAAAATTGTTATTTGTTTTTGCCTTCAGCGAACAAGGAATCGAGTTTTTGCTCGTAATCGTGGTAACCAAGGTAATCATATAGATCCATACGTGTTTGCATCGTATCAACAACCGCTTTTTGATCCCCTTGCTCTAAAATGCTGGTGTACACCAACTCCGCCGCTTTGTTCATGGCGCGGAACGCTGATAATGGGTAAAGCACCATCGCAGCGCCCCACTCGCCTAGTTGCTCTTTATTCCACAGTTCTGTTTGACCAAACTCAGTAATATTCGCCAAAATTGGCACATCTAACGCTTCGCTAAACGCGCGGTAATGCTCTTCTGTTTTCACCGCCTCGGCGAAAATACCATCGGCACCAGCAGCAACATAAGCTTTAGCACGTTCAATAGCTGCTTCTAACCCTTCTTGAGCAAATGAATCAGTACGCGCCATAATGAAGAAATCAGGATCAATGCGAGCATCAACAGCCGCTTTAATACGATCAACCATTTCTTCAGTCGACACGATTTCTTTGTTTGGACGATGACCACAACGCTTTTGTGCTACTTGGTCTTCCATATGAACGGCTGCTGCGCCTGCTTTTTCCATATCACGAACGGTTTTAGCAATGTTAAATGCACCGCCCCAACCCGTATCGATATCTACTAGCAATGGTAAATCACATGCCGAGGTAATACGTTGAACATCGACAATCACATCATTCAATGACGTCATCCCCAAATCAGGTAAACCATAAGAAGCGTTCGCAACACCGCCGCCTGATAAGTAAATGGCTTGATGACCAATTTGTTTTGCCATCATCGCCGAATACGCGTTAATAGTACCAACGATTTGTAATGGGCTATTTGCTGCTAATGCTTCTCTAAATTTCTTGCCTGCGCTCATCATATTTTCCTCTGCTTGTGGCTCATTTAATTTTGTTCAGTAACATCAAGTGTCACCATTAGTTATTACAATTTAGTTTCAATATTTTTCATTGAATAAGTGATGTGGCGGCGCATTAACATTTCAGCCAATTCTGCATCGCGATTAGCAATGGCGCGCACGACATGCTTGTGTTCATCAAACGCTGTCGTTACACGAGGGCCAGCCATACCAAGTTGTACGCGATACATCCGTACCAGATGGTAAATGCCATCGATTAAAGTGCTAATTAGATGCTGATTTTTACTGCCAAGAATAATACGATAATGAAAATCCACATCCCCTGCTTCTTGATAATAAGACTCACCGCTTTCAACTTTTTTAGAATGGGAATCAAGTAATTGCTGTAAATCCGCAATTTCATCAGCTGACATATTCTTAGCCGCCAAACGTGCCCCCATGCCTTCAAGGGCTTCGCGTACTTGATACAACTCAATCAGTCCTTGCGGCGATAATGACACCACCCGCGCACCAACATTAGCTTTACGCTCAACTAAATTGGAAGCTTCAAGACGATTAATCGCTTCACGAATAACAGCACGGCTAACTTCGTACTTTGTCGACAATTGTGTTTCGCTAAGTTTAGAACCCGCCACAATATCCCCTTCAACGATGTCCTTTCGCAATTGAAAGAACGTTGTATCGGCGGCGGTTACTGGCTGTTCGGTAAAAAATGTCATGTTTAGCAAAAATGTCCATCACTTAAAGTGTCGACAATCTTGCTACTTTTTTTACATTTGGTCAACAAAAAAGCCTAGATTGTCGACAAAAGGATAATAGAGAGTGGAAAGTTAGTGTTACGGATGAGGGAGTATTTAGAACAAACACTCCCTAAGGTGAAAGTGGACTAAAAAATCAGAGAGCCTTTAATCTCATTATTTAGCTTTAGTAAACTCACAATAGGAGACGGCTCAAAAATATGTGCCTTAATTTGAGGTGGTGTTTTAACTTGGAATTTACTCCCTTCATATCGCTCTGGCCTCCATCTACATGTACACAGCACAATCCCCGTGAACTGCAAGCCAAAATCGAAAACATCATCAACCGCAATAAAATTTTCAGCACGATACTGACCAACATGTTGCGCAGTCAGTTTAGAATCATCGACTAAAGCAGCCATGATGGCGATAGATAGAGCCGTAATAACAACAGCCAACAATGAAGCAATTAATTTGTACATAATAAACTTCCACCTAATTGATGTTACCTAGGCTAACTCAAGTCCTCGAAAAACGCTTGAGCAGTTTTGATTAGGGTAGAACGACGAAAATCATTGTGTATATCAACAAAGACATCTTTTGTAGTCATAATATCAATTCCCATCACTACATATAATGGTTTCTCTGCATGAAAACATATTACAGTTTTCACACTCTTTTAGATTTTCAATAATCTAGATAACAATTAGAACAAAGGGACTTCTAAGTTTTTAATATTCAACTGCCAACTTGCTCCATTTACATCATTTAAGCTATCCACCATCAAGTATGACGCCGACTGAGGCTGAATAACCCAAGCTCTCTGATTTCCAGCTTCTACTTCTACTATATTATTATCTTTGGTACTCACGAGTTCATAACTCAAGTTTTCCCATTTAACATCTGATGTATTTTCAATTTTGAATATTAATCGATTCCCTTGTACATCAGGAATTTTAAGCATGTTTACTTGAGTCGTTTTAAAATCGTCTTGATAATTGCTAAATTCTGGCTCAAACCATCCCTTAAGGTAACCAACAAAAAGCACAAAAGGTAAAAAAGTGACCACCGTAGAAAATTGTATTTTTTTATACCACTTATGGTTTAAATCGCGTCGACAATAAGCACAAACCGTTGCTTTTTTAGGAACTTCACTTTGACAATGAGTACATAACTGTAAGTCCGACATTTTCATATAATTACGCCTATCATCTTAAATCCTAAATATTGATTTTTCTCTTAAATTTCCGATCACTAACTCCGAATGAACATTGTCGCCAAGAACGGGGATTTCCACACTAATATTAGCTTCGCTATTGGCGTCAACTTTCCAACTCGGTTCAACGCTATACTTCGAATAAATAACCTTACTGCCATCACGCACGATAATGGCAAAATGAAGGTAGTTCCAATCTAATTCGCTGGAATTCCTAATGCTATACACTTGCGTTTTTATTTGGCCAAAACTAGCCTTAGATTCTTGAATTAGCTGTGAACTAAACTGCGACTTATATTTTCGAAAATCTGTAGGAAACATACCTGCTATATTCAGCATAGCGATCACTGTTACAGTTAAAAAAAACCACGCTATTGATTCTAATATCATTTTTTTCATTTCTGAATCCACCTATCTCTTTTTAGACGTTAAATTCTTGATAGAAAGTTTCCAATCAGTAACCTGTGGTTTATTTTTGAGCCTGAGTGTTACATACCCTGTAGAATTCGCTGCTACTAGCCAACTATAATATTCACCAGAACTAACAAATGAAACTTTGCCATCTTTCATACCGATAAGCTGATAACTCATATCTCGCCACATATACTCTGTGTCATTATCAACTTTAAAGACCACAATATAATCATTATTTGTCAGCGTTCTATCATTGACAAAAGAGGTTGTGAACTTGGATGTATACTCTTCAAAGTTTTCTTCAAAATTACCGAGTACATTTAACATGTAAAGAGCAATCATTCCTAAAGGAATTAGATATATCCACTCCCCAGATAATCGCCACCAAGATTTTTGCAATCTACAGCAATGCGAACACCTCCAAGAGCTTTCTATAATTTCACTGCAACAATATTTACAATTTTTTTGGGGGTTTAGCGATGGCATAACTAGATTCAATCTAATCAATAAATGCTAATGAACAAATATTCATGAGGGTTATAGGAGGGAGTCTTTTTTAGATGCATATCATGAATTCCTTTTATGATAATTAATATTGATTAGTGAGATTAAATGATAGACGTCAGATTTACAAATAAAAATTATTTTCTATATGCTCAACTAACATTTACCGTGAATCACAAATCGACTTCAAACTCTCAGCAAATAACGTCGATAAACTTCACTTTTTTTTGCTGTTACTTATTCGGCTCTCACTCTACTTCTTGAATAAAAATGTAATTTACGCAAAATTAAAAAAAAATGTAACCATTTACGGCTCAAAGACGTCTAGCTATATAGTAATGAGAAAGGAATAAATAAGTGACATTGGATACGGAAATTATCAAAAGGATGCTAAATGGTGAAGATCAGGCATTCGCACTTTTTGACATGGATAAAGCGAATAGCTTTCAATCAAACTATTTCTTGGATTAGAACGAATCATAAACCATTACTAGATACAGAAGAATTAACACCAGAACAAACGTTGGAAAGTGAAAAAGAGTTGGCCGAGAAAATTGCTGTACACAATGATCTAACTAAATTATTAGGTGTACTCTCACCACATGCACGTTCAGTTTTATGGCTTTACGCTATTGAAGGTTATAGCCATCAAGAAATAGCAAAAATGCATGGAAAGTCAGTTAGCTATTCAAAAGTCATTGTCTCTCGGGCACTCAATCTTATCAAAGCTAAAACAGAGAGCGTTAGTAATGCGTAATACTGAAAAAAATACAATAAGTAACCTAAAACAAAACGCCGATGAATTACCTTTATTAACGCCAGATGAAGCGTGTTGGCAGGCTATACAGCAAAATATTAGAAACGAGAATTCACCAATTAAGGCCTCTAAACAATACCTTGCATTCGCAGCATCAATTATAGTTGCAACGGTTATGACTTTTGCGTTTAATCTTTCAGATTCAGAAGATTCGCCTGTTTTAGTGGCAATATCGCATCAAACAGAACAAGTGATAAGCCAAGATATATACTGGCGCGTGAGGGAAATTGATCAGCAATTATCACAAACCTTGAACGTGAACTATCGAAAAAAACTATGGCTAGAAAGATCAACACTGCTTAAGCAGAATACTAAGCAAAAAAACACTAATTTGACGATTATTTAAGCGAGGATTAATAATGAACATTCATTTAATGAAGTCTACATTGGTAATAATAGGAATTGTATTTTCGGCATCTTCATTCGCGAACTTACAAACGACAAGCTGTGGAAAAGTTAAAACGAGCTTATTTACCTACACTCCTAAAAAGGCGCCTCTGGTGATAATTTCTCATAACGGTCACGGTATTAAAAATATCTAAATTACTCTCGCAAGATTTCGCAATGTATAAAGGGAAAACTATACCTGCTATTAACACTTTCTATTTATCCCCCGGCTATCACGAATTTTCAGCTATTGCAGTGGAAACAGAGGCAACAATAACAGAACGTAACGGGGTGCGATTTGCGGAAAATATGTCAACAATCAATAAACTTAGTGGCTCATCACTAAGTGATATAAAAGCATATCGTCCAATCGGCGGTAAATATTACATCATTAACTTTGCGTTAAATGTAGAGTCCAACAAAATTTATCGGTTAATTGCACAAAAAAGTAGCTCATCAAAACTATTTGATTCAGTTGCAATAGCCTCTATCAAAAACAGTACCTGCGACAATAAACAACCTATCCCAGCAAAGTCTCAACAACAGCTAGTTAACTTCGAAAGCAATTTACCAACGGCATTACAATTACGAATTGATGCATTAACAAAAGATATAACTGACCATTACAGCAAGAGTGGCCGTGCAGCTAACTCCATTAACCTATTGTTACCAAAACGAAAAGAGAGTCACTTTGGATTGATTCTCGATTTAAATAGTAACATTAACGAGGGGCTACTAATTCAAGCAATTACTCCTCGCACTTTTGCAGAAAAAATAGGATTAAAAACCAATGATAGAATTATTTCATTCAACGGAACTTCAATTATCAATAATAAAGATAGTCATACTGCTGTAGCACAACTTCAACAGCTGTTGAAGGACATACAAAGCGAAAGTGAAGTCAATATTGAAGTTGTTCGCGACAATAAAAAAAAGACACTCTCAACCACCTATCTTAAAACTATATTACCTGAAGTTCGCGCGACTATTGGTTAATAAACAGTCGGTTTTTTTATTTAAAAATCGCCACTTTCGCGGTTTCACCTTCGACACGTGAGCCGCGATACATGCCTTTGGTGTTAAATGTCAGTGCAATATTCCCTTTAGGATCAATCACAATCACACCGCCAGTTCCACCAGCTTTGAACATTGGGCCGAAGATAACTTCTTTACTTGCTTCTTCAACGCTTTTACCTTGATATTGCACACGAGCACAGATGTCTGATGCCACGCTGTAGCGAATGAAGTATTCGCCATGACCAGTTGCCGACACGGCACAGGAATTGTTATCAGCCCAAGTACCAGCGCCAATCACAGGTGAATCACCAATGCGGCCATAGCGTTTAGCTGTCATGCCGCCAGTACTTGTCGCAGCCGCAATATTACCTGCTTTATCGACGGCAACAGCGCCAACAGTGCCCATTTTATATTGACTGTCTAGCTGGCGATAATTTGCTTGATAATCTTTGTTGCGATCCGACTTATCTTTAATTGCTTTGAGTTTTTTCTTGGCTCTAAGCAGCGACTTATAACGGTTATCGGTGTCAAAATGACTGTTATTAATCAGCGGCATCCCTTGCTCAAGGGCAAACTCCTCTGCCCCTTCGCCAGACAGCATGACATGCACTGAATCAGTCATCACTAGACGCGCGAGATTGATTGGATTTTTGATGTGTTTAACACCAGAAACAGCGCCCGCTTGCTTATCGCGCCCGTCCATAATTGAAGCGTCGAGCTCATGAGCGCCGTCATAAGTATAAACAGCGCCCTTACCTGCGTTAAACAGCGGCGAGTTTTCAAGAATATTTACCGCGCGATTAATGGCATCTAAGCTTGAGCCACCAGCGGCTAAAATTTCATAACCAGCATTAGTCGCTTCACTGAGTTTGGCTTTATACTGAGCTTCTTTTTCTGGCGTCATTTTTGACTTAGCGATAGCGCCAGCGCCGCCGTGGATAGCAATAGCGAATTTATGTTCACTCGCTTGAAGTGGTATAACAAAACCGGCAATCGCAAACACTGCCACCATTGATTGACTAAACTTAGCGAACATAAACAGCCTCTTATTTTATTATTATTCTTTGATCCACTTATCAGCGGTTAAAACGAACTTAGATAGCACGTTAACATTTTGATCTAACTGCATTTGTAATCGTTTAGAGAATCGTGGCAATAAGTAATCTGGATGGTCGAACTTAGTGTGCCAGATAGAGCCCCAATATTTCTCTTCTTTGCGATCGCAGGCGCCAATTGTTTCTTTATCGAAACACGTCCAAAACTCTTTGTCAGCAATCTGAGAATAACCGTCGTTACCGCTCTTGCCATTAATTTCAAAGTTCGTTGCTTCTAAATAAGCGGTCTTAATACCGTTACATGCAAATGGCGCATGATCAGACCAACTACCCGTTTCACCTTCTGGATAACCAGAAAATGGTTGATGCAATAAGTGAGCGTCTTTACCATAAAGATCTTTTGATACACTGCGCAGTGCTTCACGGATTTGTGATGAGCTTTCAAACTTAGGTGATTTTACATAATTACAGTTATAAGGTTTAGTCAGCGGGCTGTGTACATAAAGCTTATCACCGCCAATAATTGTATCTAAATTGATCATAGTAACGACGTTTTTCAACGGATTGTCACTGCGATTGACGTATGCTTTAGATCCATTTAATCCATTTTCTTCCGCGCCAAACGCAATCAAACGAACACTATATGGTAGTTTCTTGCCTTTTAACTCATGCGCCAAAGCCATCAAAGCAACCATGCCAGAACCATTGTCTAAAATACCTAATGAACCGGCTTTCTCACCTGTCGAATCATAATGAGCGCCAACAACAATAATTTCAGGTGAACTTCCCTTAATATCAACGACTAGATTTTGTGATTCTACCTTGCCATTTTTAGCGCGATATTTGAAAGGCAATGATTTCACCTCATATCCCATCGCAGACATTTCTTTGCTCATCCACTGCGCCATTTCATTTTCTTGTTTAGTGCCTGCAACACGAGCGCCCATTTCCTTAGTAACGGTTAGCAATGACTGAAATTGCTGCCACGCGTAGCTTGACGGAGATTCTGTCGCTGACAATGTTTGGCTCGACGCCAATAAGCCTAATGCTAATACCAAGGCAGATTTTTTCATGGGGAAGGTTCCACTAAATAGATTAATGGCGGTGAATATACCTTTTTTTACCAATGGTGTTAACCAAGTTAGCGATTACTTTGTAACTTACTTTTACAATCCGCTTATTTCGCGTTATTACCTTTGACGCCACATGATTTTCCTTTGCGGGCGAAATCGATAACATTCCCCCGACTATCGACAGAAAAGCTGCAACAATTATCAAATTGCGCCATCAGAGACGCGCGTGCTTTTTTAACACGTGATTTTAAGGTTGAATATTTAATGTCGTGTTGCTCAGCGAAATCCTTTTGAGTTACTCCTTCTAATTCGATTGCCCGTAATAACTGGCGCTGCGCTGAAGGAAGCTGATCAATAAAAGGTTCAAGGCATGGCGTAAAGCTATCAATAAGATCTTTTGATGGTTCAACATACCATTGAACCTCTTCTTCATGGCGCTTTTTAGCATGACAACGGCGATAAAAATCGATAATGGTATTATTAGCAATTTGAAATAACCATGACTTAATACTTGTTTGATCGTGCACAGAGCTAAGGTTTTGGTGCGTTTTGAGCAATACTTCCTGCAAAATGTCTTCAACATCTTCATTGTTGGCGACCTTTGCATGTAGAAAACCTTTCAATGCCGTTTGATATTGTTGCCACAAGTTTTCTAACATCATCATTAAACTCAATACAGTTAAGGTGGATTAAGACTAAACTATTTCCACCTTAACCGAAATAGTTTAGTAGGAAAATTCGCCACGCGTTATCGTTTCAAAAGATTGAATCGCAACCTTGCTGAGCGTCATCAAGTCATTATCAGCTTGGACTGACGCATAACCAATACCTTTAAATTCCATCTTTAAATATTCTGTTGCCAGCTCGATAGGCTTCACAAAACAATCAGGATAATTTTCATTATGACCCGTTGCCAACATTGATGCAGACTTTCCCTTAAACTCACGCCCCAAGTCTTTTTCAATTGTCAGCAAATCGGAGATGCGATCAAAAAAGACTTTTAGCTGCGCTGACATTGAGTACCAATAAAGCGGAGTTGCATAAACGATATGATCAAATGCCACCAACTCTCGCATTAACGGTAAAAAATCGTCTCCCTTATTGTGATGTTCATAGTCATAAAATGACATATCGTAATCTGCTAAATCAAACACCTTAGCATCACTAAATACCGAAAATTCATCAACTAGTTTACGGGTATTACCATCACCACGTGATGTCCCTAATATTACTGCGACTTTCATTATTACTCCTTAAATTAGGCGCTTTTAAGCACATCATCGTTTGTGGTTGAAACTTGTTCATTATTAGCAGCAATTTGCGTAGGGCGGTGATCACTGGCGAACCATAGGTAAAACACTGGCAAAATAAATAAGGTGAAAATGGTGCCAATAATCATGCCTGATACCAAGATAATACCGATACTATTGCGAGCTTCCGCACCGGCACCAGATACAAGCACTAACGGGAAATGCCCCAAAACAGTGGCTAGTGTCGTCATTAAAATAGGACGTAAGCGAGTACTAGCTGACTCAATAACCGCATGGAGTTTATCCTGTCCTTGCTCCTGCAAGTGATTAGCAAACTCAACAATAAGAATGCCATTTTTAGCAATCAATCCAACCAAGGTAACTAAGCCAATCTGTGAGTAGATATTTACCGTTGTTAACGATAAAAATGGTAAGAATAAAGCGCCAGATAGTGCCAATGGCACACAGCCAAATAAAATAACTAATGGATCTCTAAAGCTATTAAACTGAATAGCTAAAATCATAAACACAATGGCAAATGAAATAGCCATCACCGTCATCAAGCTATTACCCTCTTTGCGAATTTCACGTGACTCACCAGCGTAATCAACAAGATATGAACTGGGTAAAATACTCGCCGCCGCTTCTTCTAAGCTCGCTAATGCTTGCTCTTTAGTAACGCCCGGTAAAATACCGCCATAAATCTTAAACGAATTTTGTTGGCCGAAAGAGCCCAACGCTCGCGGAACGGTATTCCATGTCACGGTAACAAAATCACTGACACTGACTAGCTCACCTTGCGGCGTTTTAATGGTTAGTGTTTTTAGTCGCTGTGGATCATTGGCAATCGCATTATCCAACATTGGGATCACGCGATAAGCTTTACCATTAGCATCAAAGCGATTCACAAAATTAGCCGATAAATAGATATTAAGCTGACGACTCACATCTTGCACCGTCATACCTAAATCAGCAATTTTCTGACGGTTAAGTTTGAGAGACATTTGCGGTAAATCGATTTTTAAATCGGTATCAGCGTATAAGAATTTTCCGCTACCAAAGGCGGCGTACACTAACGAATCGGCATATTCTTTCATCTCTTCATAGCTAGCGCTCGATTTCACCACCATTTCAACATCAAACTGTCCTGCCGTTGGTAACGGAGACGGTAAGATTGGTAAATTATTTAAACTTGCGGATCCCGTCAAACGGCCATAAATCTCAGGCATTTTTTCGGCAGTCGTAAAATCGCGCTGATCGCTTTTTACAAACTCCAAACCACCAAAACCACCAGCACTAGTGATAACCTGCCACATTTGTTGGCCGCCTTCGACGGTTAACAAATTCTCTACTACAGGTTTAATGTTGGTTTCATTGTATTTTAGTGATGATTCAGGTGGTGACTGCATCACAACGTTAATGCTACTTTGATCTTCAATCGGCGCTAACTCTTTGGCAGACTGTTGATAAAAAGGAACAATGAGTAAGCCAATGACAAGCGCCACTAACATGGTTTGACCTTGATAACCCATCGAGCGCTTTAAGAGTTTGCTATAACGCACCACAAGCTTGGCAAATAATCCGTTAACTAGTCGAGTTAAGCGACCTTCTTTGCCTTTTGCATCTGCAACATAAGCACTCATGATAGGCGATAAAGTAATCGCGACTACACCTGAGAGCAACACAGCAATAGCTAGTGTAAAGGCGAACTCTTTAAACAATACTCCCGTCAATCCTGATAAAAAACCGATAGGTGCGTAAACCATGGCAAGCGTTAACGTCATTGAAATCACAGGCACTAACAATTGGCGAGAGCTCACCAATGCCGCCTGCATTCTTGGCATACCCTCGCGCATGTGACGCGCTACATTTTCAACAACCACAATCGCATCATCAACCACTAAACCGACCGACAATACAATAGCTAACACAGTGAGAAGATTTAACGTAAAGCCCATTACCCAAATTGCGGCAATAGCCCCTAAAATTGAAATTGGAATAGTCACTAAAGGCACTAATGCTGTTTTGAACGATCCCATCATGAGTAATACAACAATGCCAACTAAAATAACGGTTTCAATCAGTGTAGAAACTATCTCTTGCAGTGCATCACGCATATATAGCGTGCCATCGTAAGCAATGTTAATGTGCAGGCCATTCGGCGCTTTGGCGTTAATGTCATCAAGCACCTTGTACAGACGATCACCAATTTCAATTTCATTGGCTCCCGGCAGTGGGTAAACAGAAATATAAACAGTATCTTTTAAATTAAATCTCGCGGTACTGCTTGCTTGTTCGGCACCAAGTTTTACATCAGCGATATCCTTAACGTAGACGATACCTTCGTCGTCGCGTTTAACGATAAGTTGCTCGAATTCAGTGACTGTTGATAGCTGTGTGTTAGCCACAATATCGATGCGCTGTGTGTCGTTCTGACCATACCCTAACGTTGAAATGCTGTTGTTATTGGCCAGCGCGTTATAAACCTCTTCACTACTCACATTAAGCATATTCATGCGATTAGCGTCTAACCATATACGCATCGCTGGCGTTCTCGCGCCTTCAATACCCACTTTTTGCACGCCGCTAATGTTACTGATAATGGGATTAACTTGACGAGTTAGATAATCGCTCAACTGCGATAAGCTCGCCCCTTTGGCTTCCACGTTTAGGTAAAAAACAGCATTGGGTCTATCGGTACGTGTTACCGATACCGCAGGATCTTCTGCGCCGGGTGGCAACTCAAATTTAATCTGGCTAAGACGCGTGTTTAGCTCAGCCAACGCCGCGGTGGTATCTTCATTAAGCTTTAGCCACGCAGTGACTGTGCTTTGACCTGAAGTCGTTGACGAGTCAACGTACTCAACACCAGGCACTGTTGCTGCGATACGCTCAATTGGATCGGTAACGAACCCCTTCACAACATTGGCAGATGCGCCGGTATACACCGTACTAATGGTTAAGGATGCGCTTTTGATCATCGGAAATTGCAAGACGGAAATGTTCTTAACCGCCCACAACCCCGCTAAACAAATAAACAGTGAAATAACGATAGATAAAATAGGACGTTTTACAAAGGCGTCCATGACATTACCTTTTAACTGATTAATCATCGAATGCCTCCATTTTCACTCAGTTCAACAATTTCATCCATTGGCGTTGGTTCAATAAATACTTTGAGTCCTTCACGCAATTTAAACGCCCCGACAGTGGCAATACGCTCCCCCTGCTCAAGACCAGCATTAACAACAACACCTTGGGTTAAACGATCACCTAATTGCACTTGTCGACGGGTTACTCGGAAACTATCACTTGCTTCTTCGTTAACCACAAACACATACTCTCCAAGCTGGTCACGAGTGATGGCTAAATTTGGTACAATAATCGCCGATTCATTTTGAGCGATAGGCAAGGTCACATTGACTAAAAATTGTGGTTTGATGGCCAACTTATCCAAGCTCAACTCAGCGCGATAGTGAACTTGTCGGCTTTGACCCCGTAACGTCGGCGCGCTTGAAATAATTGTCGCTGTTACACCTTTGGCCTGTTGAGGTAATGACACATTCACTGTGCTGTTTTTATCTAACATTGGGTAAACTTGTGGCACGTTAAAATCAATCCAAATATTGTCATTAACCCCAATGAGTTGAGTGATATCATCATCTTGAGCAAGTGTTTGGCCAATGGCTAGATTATGCAATCCAACGTAAGCATCAAAGGGCGCTTTAATGGTTTTCTTGGAAATGTTTGATTCAATAATACCCACATCAGCCTGAGCAATAGCAAGCTCTGCACTAGCAATGTCTAGTTTCTCTTGGCTAATACGCTTGTCTTTGTAAAGCGATTGAATACGGTTAAGTGTTTGTTGCTTTAAAATGGCTGTCGCTTTAGCCGACTTTAGCTGTGCTTGCTCTTGATTGTCATCGATTCGCACCAATATTTGACCTTGTTTTACGACGTTGCTTGGATCAAGATTCAAATAAACAATTTTTCCTGCTCGCTCATTCTTAAGCATGACTTGATCAACTGCGATACTTTCTCCTAGTACCGTGTGGCTAGGTTGAAAATCACTGACTTTGACATGTGTAGCCTGAATAGTTGCTGCTGGCTCATGCTCATCTTGCGCCGGCTGCGCCGACACAGATTGCTTTAAATAAAATATCCCAGTTAAACTCAACATGATGAATATTAGGGTAAAAACCCAAGAAAAATGCTTCATAGTTACCTACCTTTCATAAAAATTTGCAGGCATGCTAGACCCTCAACTACACTTGAGGTCAATAATAAATTTTAGGAAATTTGATCATGCCAATAAAAGAAGAGTTATCAGTCGGTGAAGTGGCTAAACGCGCTGGTGTTGCAGTATCGACTATCCACTTTTATGAAGCCAAAGAGCTCATTACATCATTTCGTGATAAAAGTAACCATCGACGTTTTAATCGTGATGTTTTGCGAATTATTTCTGTTATTAGAATCGCGCAAGAGTCAGGAATACAACTGCAAGAAATTAAAGCGGCACTTGCCACATTACCGAATAAAAAGCGCATTACGGTCTGTGACTGGAATCGTTTATCAAATGAATGGCGAGATCAATTACAACAAAGAATTGATCAATTAACTGACCTTAAGAATAACATTGATACCTGTATCGGCTGTGGCTGTTTATCAATGGAAAAATGTCGACTTGTAAACCCTAAGGATGTACTTGCGGCGCAAGGACCTGGCCCTCACTTATGTTCAGAGTGATATTCAATTAAGACTTAAAGTTTCATATGATGCAACTCTGTTGAATCCAATCAATGAAATCACTACTAAACTATTAATTATTCGATTATTAGTTAATACTTAGCGTCACTGTTTTTAATTAACGGAAAGTTAAATATGTCATCGCAAGGTCAGTTTTCATTATTTTCACAGCGTCGGTTTCTACCTTATTTTGTCACCCAAGCCTTAGGTGCTTTTAACGATAACCTCTATAAAAACACCCTACTGTTATTTATTGCATTATTTGCTGTTGATGCTCAACAATCAGGCTTATTAACCAATATAGCTGCCGGATTATTTATTCTTCCGTTTTTCTTGTTTTCAGCCATTGGTGGCCAAATTGCCGATAAATATGAAAAGTCCAAATTAATACGCATCATCAAACTCGCCGAAATTGCCATCATGGTCATTGGCGCCTTAGCACTAATGTGGCAGCAAACTAATTTGATGTTAGTGGTACTGTTTTTAATGGGAACCCAATCCGCTTTCTTTGGTCCCGTTAAGTTTTCATTACTGCCGCAACACCTTGATAAAAGTGAGTTGGTGGGTGGTAATGGATTAATTGAAATGGGCACATTCTTAGCTATTCTTGGCGGTACTATTTTGGCGGGTGTTTTGTTTGAGTTTGAGCAAGCGCTAATTATTATTGCCGTCGCCGTTATAGGTTTTGCTTTTATCGGCTACGTCGCAAGTCGTTCAATTCCTAATGCACCAGCGAATAACCCTGAACTTAAAGTTAATTACAATCCATTTACCAGCATCAAGCAAACTATTGGCAACATAAAAAAAGAACGCCCACTATTTTTGTCAATTTTAGCCATTAGCTGGTTTTGGTTTTTAGGCGCTGGTTACCTCACTCAATTCCCGGCTTTTGCCATTAACAATCTTGGTGGAAATACGCAGTTAGTCACGCTTTTATTAGTGGTGTTCTCTTTTGGTGTTGGTTTAGGTTCTATTTTATGTGAGCGCTTATCTGGCCATACAATTGAGCTAGGAATTATCCCTATCGGGTCTATTGGTATGAGCATCTTTGGGATCGACATTTACTTTGCGGCGCAATCAGTCATGGTTATTGAGAATATGACGGCGATGGATTTTATTAGTCATCCGCAAAACTACCGTTTATTAGCCGACTTATTACTACTTGCCGTATTTAGTGGCATCTATGTTGTACCGTTAAATGCACTTATTCAAACCCGTGGTGACGACAAATGCCGTGCTCAAATTATTGCTGCAAACAATGTGCTAAATGCCTTGTTTATGGTGCTAAGTGCCGTATTAGCCATCGTCCTGTTATCGGTCCTCGAACTATCTATTGCGCAATACTTTCTTGTGTTAGGCATCGCAAACTTAATCGTTGCTGGTTATATTTACTCACAAGTGACTGAATTTGTGCTGCGCTTCATCATTTGGATTATTAGTCACACCATGTATCGTGTTAAACATCAAGGCATTAACAACATTCCTGACGAAGGTGCCGCGGTGCTGGTATGTAATCACGTTAGCTTTGTCGATGCACTGTTGATCGCAGGTAGCTCTCGACGTCCTGTGCGTTTTGTCATGGACAAAAGCATTGCTAACATGCCAATCATGAAATACGTCTTTAAATGGGCAAAAACCATCCCTATTTGTTCGCCTAAACAAGATATTGATACCTACAACAAAGCATTCGAGAAAATCCAACACGAGCTTAATGAAGGTGAACTTGTGTGTATCTTCCCAGAAGGAAAAATAACTAAAGATGGACAGTTAAATGAATTTAGAGGCGGCATCGAGAAAATATTAAAGAACAATCCAGTGCCTGTTGTTCCGATGGCATTAACAGGCTTATGGGGCTCTTTCTTTAGCCACAAAGATGGTCACGCGTTCACCACAAAGCCACGTCGCTTTTGGTCTCGAGTTGGCCTTGTCGTTGATGAGCCGATTGCCGCTCAAGATGCTAGTGCGAATACTTTGCAAACCAAAGTACAAAGCATAATTACGACACATAGTTAATCGCGTAGTGAGTGTTTATTGTATTTTTGATTAGCACTCACTCAATAAATATGATTTAGTAATCGCTACTCATTCTCACCGGATAAAGAAAAATGTGGCGTACAATAAATATAATATCGCTAATAACTTTTGCATTAGTAACAAATGTTGTCGTTGCAAAGACTCAGTCAAAACAACTACATGAATTAACAATCCATCAAGCAAATAAGCTGTTAAACAAGGGCGAATTGACGAGTGTCGACCTCGTTAATCACTACCTCAAACAAATAGAGAAATATGACCAAAACGGCCCTAAAATAAACTCTGTGCCGCAAATTAATAAACAAGCGTTAATTATTGCAAAACAACTCGATGACGAACGCCGAAGCGGCAACATCCGAGGCCCATTGCATGGTATACCTGTTGTATTAAAAGATAATATCGATACTGCTGACGGCATGCCTAATACGGCTGGCTCTCTCGCCTTAAAAGATAATTTCCCGACTCAAGATGCTCATATTGTTAAAAAACTACGGGACGCTGGCGCTATAATTCTCGGTAAAGCGAACTTAAGTGAATGGGCAAACTTTCGAGGACTAAAATCGTCAAGTGGTTGGAGTGGACTATGGGGACAAACTAAAAACCCATACAATACGACTAAGTCTACCTGCGGCTCGAGCGCTGGCTCTGGTGCAGCGGTAAGCAGCAATTTTTCAATGTTAGCCGTTGGTACTGAAACTGATGGTTCAATTGTCTGCCCTTCAGCGTTGACCGGTATTGTGGGAATCAAACCTAGCCTTGGTACCGTTAGTCGCCATGGCATCATTCCTATTGCACACAGTCAAGATACAGCAGGGCCTATGGCTCGAACCGTAACCGATGCCGTGATTTTACTTAACGCCTTGCAAAGTTACGACAAAAAGGATCCTGCTCCCGTAAAGTACGATGATGACTTACTCAATCACCTAAAAACAAACGGCTTGAAAGGAAAGAGAATCGGCGTAGTGCGTAATTTAATGGGCTATGACAAAGCATTAGATACTAAATTTGAAGAAAATTTAACGATACTAAAACAGCAAGGAGCAATTATTGTTGACAATATTGCCATTCCAAATTTAAAAAAAGCCGGAGAGCATGAATTCACTATATTATTGACTGAATTTAAAGATGAAATTAATAAGTACTTACTCAATACAAAAACAAACCTTACATTAGAAAAATTAATAACCTTCAATAAAAAGCACAAGACCGAAGAAATGCCTCATTTTGGCCAAGAATTATTTGAGTATGCCCAAGACATGCCGCCAATTACAGATGAAAAGTACCTGACTGCGCTCAAGGAAGCTAAACGAATGATGGGACCTGATGGCATCGATTATGTTTTAAATAAGCATCATTTAGATCTGCTCATTGCACCAACAAATCAACCAGCATGGGATATTGATTGGGAAAATGGGGACAACTACGCAGGGTCGGCAAGTAGTCCAGCGGCGATATCTGGCTATCCGCATATTACTGTTCCGATGGGACAAGTTAATGGTATGCCCGTTGGCATCTCATTCTTTGGTGCGTTTTTATCAGAAGGCACGCTAGTCGAGTCAGCCTATGCATTTGAACAAGCAACACGTCATCGCAAGGCACCATCATTTAAATAGTCCTAATGAAAACCGTGTTGTGATGATTCCTACACCACGGTTTTAACTCTGTTTTCCAACAATTAATTAGCGCAATATCTTATCGTAAGTTTTACATAACCTGAGCTCGGGCTAATGAATATCATACGTAACTTATATTAATACGATGAATATTTGATGAGGCACAATAATGATAGTTTAGTGGTTATCAAGGCATTTTTATGTACCCAATAACGGGTTATTGGTAATAAAAATAACGCAGAGAACGGCTAAAATAGCGTTGTTGTGTGATATTGCTTATGCGAGTTCAGGTTACCTATTGATAGTTTAAACACAACCCATTAAGATCGCCCACCAAAATATAGTGCTGTTTATGTTTTAAACTAAAATAGGCACTTGAATTTACCCAATTGATTTTGCAAGTTGACTATTCAGCTTCATAAACCCACAGCTTTATTAAAGCGTTTAATCGAGAACATCATGACTAAACCACAAAAACCTAACAGCGCAGCCATGCTAACGCGTGCTCATCAAAATATGCCAATGGGCGTTGCCGATAGCTATCGTTACTGGGGCGAAGACAACACAGTCTTTTTAAGTAGCATGAAAGGCTGCACAATCACAGATTGTGATGAGCAAACATTTACTGATTTTCGTTTAGCTTACGGCCCTATTATCTTGGGTTACCGTGACGAACGTATTGATAGTGAAGTGATTAATGCAATCACTAATGTTGGTACGATTTCTGGTTTCTCAACAGGGTTAGACTCAGATGTTGTTGAATTGATCAAATCTATGTGTCCTAACATTGAAAAAATGCGCTTTGCCAATTCAGGTACAGAAGCGGTTATTGGCGCCGTGCGTACTGCACGTGGTTTTACTCAACGCAATAAAATTGTTGTTGTCGAAGGTGGATTCCACGGTTTACACGACGAAGTAATGTGGAAATCAGATGTTGATAACTGGGATACGAAGAATGAGCAAGATCCAACCATTATCCCATTTGGCGCAGGTATTCCTAAGAGCACTAAAGATCACCAAGTAAGTGTTCCGTTAAACAACTTCGATGCATTAGACGCTGTTTTCGCTGCACATAGCGATGACATTGCAGCGATTCTTATCGAACCAATCATGGGTAACTGTGGCTCTATCGCGTCGACTCAAGAGTACATGCAAAAACTTCGCGACATCTGTGACGCCAACGGCTCGCTACTTATTCTAGATGAAGTGAAAACAGGTTTCCGCGTTGCTAAGGGCGGTGCTCAAGAACTTTACGGTATTCATGCCGATCTAACGACTTATGCTAAAGCAATGGGTAATGGCTACCCAGTAGCTGCTTTTGGCGGCCGCAGCGATGTCATGGACACGATTTCATTTGCGGAAAACGGAGTTACTCATGGCGGTACTTACACGGCTAATATGGTTGCATTAAGCGCAGCCAAAGCAACGTTAACGGTGCTAAAAGAAACAGATGCATTAGCAAGTGTTGACAAAGTGGGCGCTGATATTCAAACGCTACTTTCTCGTGTATTTACCAAACACGGTGTTGAGCATCGCTTTGCTGGTCCTGATTCAATGTTTGGTGTTCATTTTGGTAGCGAAGTACCGCAAAACTACCGCGATTGGAAACAAACTAACAGTGATCTATACACAGAGTTCGCGATGAACTTAATTGATAATGGTGTGATGTTAGAACCTGATTCGCGTGAACCTTGGTTCATTTGTGAAGCTCATAAAGATATGGACTTAGCATGGCTTGAACAAGTCGCTGATAAATCAATGAGCGACGCTATTGCCAATCACAACGCGTAATTCTTAGCTGTTGTAAAAGAAAAGCTTGGCAACTGCCAAGCTTTTTTCTTAAAGTTTTTCAGAATAAAATTCAAATCTTGCTAAATTATCTCCGCTAGAAACAGTGCGAAAAATACAGTGCTTGCCACATGTAAAAACTTTTTCATTGTATCTAAACAGATGACGAAACTTTACTATTCATTAAAGTCCACTGCACGTAAAACTAGATCAATGGTAAGATATTTCTATTATCCACGGTCTGTTGCCATAACGAGTTTAATTTGAGAAAAATAAGATGATTTTACCTGTGATTATGGCGGGCGGTAATGGTTCACGATTATGGCCTTTATCACGCCAGTTGTTTCCGAAACAGTTTTTGAATTTGCATGGTGATAGCACCATGTTACAAAACACTGTTGCACGATTAGACGGTATAGACCATCAACCATCACTCATAATCTGCAACGAAGAACATCGATTCGTCGTTGCAGAACAACTACGCAGCGCACAACTTGAACATGGCCAAATTTTACTAGAACCAGTTGGACGTAACACTGCGCCAGCAATTGCCTTAGCGGCATTTAATGCAATTAACCAAGGGCAAGACCCTCTGCTCTTAGTGCTTGCAGCTGATCATGTTATTCAAAACACGTCAGCGTTTATTGATGCAGTGCAACACGCGCAGGAGCTCGCTTCACACAATAAACTAGTTACCTTTGGCATAAAGCCGACAGCCCCTGAAACTGGCTATGGTTATATCAAAGCTAGCGAATCTAATACGCTCTTTGCACAAGTAGAGCAATTTGTTGAAAAACCTGATTTGGCAACGGCACAAGATTATTTAATTCAAGGGAACTACTTTTGGAATAGTGGCATGTTTATATTCAAGGCGAGCGTATTCTTGGAACAATTAAGACAACACCGCCCGGACATTTACAATGCTTGTCAAAGTGCCATGAACAATACCACCAGCGATTTAGATTTTATTAGAATTGATAAAACAGCATTTGAGTTATGTCCAGACGACTCGATTGATTACGCGGTGATGGAAAAAACATCGCATGCGATGGTTGTCCCTATGGATGCCAATTGGAGCGACATTGGTAGCTGGTCAGCACTATGGGAAATAGAAGACAAAGACGATAATGGCAATGTCAGCCATGGCGATACAATAAGTGTTGGTACAACCAATAGTTACATCAATGCGCAAGACAAATTAGTGACAACAGTAGGTTTAGACAATGTTGTTATTGTTGAAACTAAAGACGCCATTCTAGTTGCTGACAAATCAGAGGTTCAGCAAGTCAAAGACATCGTTAACGTCCTAAAAACCGAAAAGCGTAGCGAAGTGTCTGAGCATAGGGAAGTCTATCGACCGTGGGGGAAATACGATTCTCTTGATAATGGTCAACGCTTTAAGGTCAAACGCATCACAGTAAAGCCTGGTGCACGTTTATCGACGCAAATGCATCATCATAGGGCTGAGCATTGGATAGTTGTTACTGGTACGGCAAAGGTGGTTAAAGATAAAGAAGAAGTCTTTTTAACCGAAAACCAGTCGACCTATATTCCTGTTGGCAGTGTTCACTCGTTAGAAAATCCCGGCATGGTAGATTTAGAACTGATTGAAGTGCAATCTGGTGGTTACTTAGGTGAAGACGACATTGTCCGTTTCGATGATAAATACGGGCGCGATTAACAATGGCGATGGCTTGTTTTAAGACCTATGATATTCGTGGCCGTTTAGGTGAAGAAATTAATGATGATATTGCGTATCGAATCGGCCGTGCATTTGGCTTGGTCACGGCCGCTAAATCAGTAGTTATTGGTGGTGACGCTCGTGCAACAAGTCCATCATTGACTGCAGCTCTCGCTAACGGGTTACAAGACAGCGGTGTTAATGTTTTTGATTTAGGACTTGCAGGTACTGAAGAAATTTACTTCGCGACATCTAATCTCAACATGGATGGCGGAATTGTTGTTACAGCCTCTCACAATCCCATTGATTACAATGGTATGAAGCTGGTGGGAAAAAATAGCAAACCAATATCTCGCTCTAGTGGCCTTAATGACATTGAAAAGTTAGTAGAAACCCAGCCGTGGCTGTCAGATCCTTTGCCAGCTTCTCGAGGCGAATATCAACGCCAATCTAATTTAAATGAATATATCGAACATTTAATGGGGTATATTACCCTTTCAAATATCAAACCATTAAAGATAGTTGTTAATGCTGGAAATGGCGCGGCAGGCCATGTCATTGACGCAATAGAAGCACACTTTCAAACATCAAATTTGCCCGTTACGTTTATTAAAATTCATCATCACCCTGATCCACAATTCCCACATGGCATCCCAAACCCATTACTTGTTGAAAACCGAGAATCGACGCGAAATGCGGTGATAAAACATAAGGCTGACTTAGGCATTGCGTGGGACGGTGATTTTGATCGCTGTTTTCTATTTGACGAAAACGGCGAATTTATTGAAGGTTATTATATTGTGGGCTTGCTAGCTCAAGCGTTTCTTGAAAAAGAAAACGGTGCAAAAATAATCCATGATCCTCGTTTAACTTGGAACACTATTGAACTCGTTAAAGAATCTGGTGGCCAAGCGATTCAATGCCAAACAGGCCACGCCTTCATCAAAGAACGTATGCGCCAAGAAGATGCAGTTTATGGTGGCGAAATGTCTGCTCACCATTATTTTAGAAATTTCTTCTATTGTGACTCAGGCATGATTCCTTGGCTGTTAATCATCGAGTTATTATCAAAACAGAAACGCTCACTGTCACAAGTTGTTGCTGGTCGACAACAACGCTATCCAACATCTGGCGAAATAAATCTACGAATAGCAAATCCTACTTTAGTGATTGATGCCGTAGAAAATCACTTTATCGCCACGTCAAAAACTGTGGATTACACCGACGGTTTATCGATGGAGTTTGATGACAAAAATACACGTTGGCGATTCAATTTGCGATGTTCAAACACCGAAGCCTTGGTAAGGCTAAACGTTGAAGCTCAAGCAAATAAAGCGCTGATGCATGATAAAACCCTACTAATACTAAGCTTACTGCGCAGCTCTCCTAAACTATAATAGGAAAAATTAACTAAAAAACACACAATTCAATACTAAAGTACCAAGAAGTAAACCTCGAATTGCTGTATTTTATTAGGAGATAATAATAATTAGTTTAGAGCTAGGATTGCTACCATAACCACTAGCAAGACACGGAAGGTTTAACATGACACCACAATTAGTTCAGAATATTCAACATCGGCGCGAGGTTATGCGCGCGTTGTTATTTATTATCTGCTTAGGTGGTATTAGTTTCTTTACTATCAATGTGTTTCGTGAAGTTTATTTCCTTGCCTTTCTAGAGTTAGCTTATAGTATTTACGCCATTGCGCTGTTGAGAATCATCTCTAAAACAGACAATTTTCAGCGCTGGGTTATTGCTTTTCTCATCCCCCTTTATACACTGATTTTGTACGCGCTATATTTGCCTGAAACCTCAAAATCAATGTTTGTTTGGATCCTTGCCTTCCCTATTGTTTCCTACTTATTGTTAGGTAAAACCGCCGGTTTTTTAGTATCCATTTTATTCCTTATTACCGCATTAATTATTTACCATGTTAAGTTTTTAACCATTGGTGAATCGGTAAATATAGCCGAGTCACTTAACGTTATTTTTAGCTCTGCATTAATGATTTCATTTGCGCATGTTTACGAAAAAAATCGTGAAAGTAATGAGGTGAGATTGCTCGAATTAGCAGGTACGGATAGTCTAACCGGCGTGCCAAATCGCTTGAAGCTTTACGAAAGTTATCGCCAGTGGCAGAGAAAAAATCAGGACAAGCAAAGCACAATGTCGGTTGCTTTAATCGACCTTGATCATTTTAAAAAAATCAACGATCAATACGGCCATAGCGCTGGCGATGAAGCATTGCGGCATGTTGCAGGCTTTATTCAAAAGCAAATGCCTCAAGGTGCTTTATTAGCAAGAATAGGCGGTGAAGAGTTTACACTGCAACTTACTAGCGAGATAGATCAGAGCTGTAGTTTTCTGGATAAGCTACGGCGTGAATTAAAAGAAACTCCATTAATGCATGAAGGCAAGGTAATTACCATTACTTTCAGCGCCGGAATTGCAACCTATGGAGAAGATGGCACAAGCCTAGATGCTTTACTGGCTTGTGCTGACAAACGTTTATATATCGCTAAACGCCAAGGGCGTAATCAGGTGTGTTGCGACCGTAATCACGCTGAAAGTACGTTAAATAAAGAACTTTGCTGAGCATCCATCGCGTCAATTGGCGTCAGTACTGAGCTGGCAAGCAGATGATTACAACCACTTTTGCATTGCGCGTCTTGCCCTTTAATATAAGCGGCTAATACTGCTTTTGCCTTTTCTAAGCTTTTTCCATAGCGGCTAATGACTTGATCTACTGTCACATGCTCACTTGGATCATCTTGCCAACAATCATAATCCGTTGCGATACCTATGGTGCAATAACAAATTTGTGCTTCACGGGCTAAAAAGACTTCTGGTACATTAGTCATTCCCACCAAATCAGCCTGTACAGCGTTTTTAAGGAACAAACTCTCTGCTCTTGTACCAAGTCTTGGGCCATCGACACAGGCATAAGTTTTGTTGCGATGAACGTCGATATCAATAGTGCTAGCTGCATCGCTAATTTTATCGGCGAGTGCACGACAAGTTGGCTCTGCCGTTGAAACATGCGCAACTAAGCCGTTGCCAAAGAATGTTTTTTCACGTGGTGATTTTACAAAGTCAAAATATTGATCAGCGATAGCGAGATCGCCGGGCTGTACTTCTTGTTGTAGGCTGCCTACCGCTGACAATCCGATAATTTGGTTTACGCCAAGTGACTTTAGTGCCCATATATTGGCGCGGTAATTTACCTCTGATGGCAATAATCCGTGATTGTTGCCATGACGTGGTAAAAATAAGATTTCTTTACCTAAGTACTCACCACGTACAATCGCAGCAGATGGGCTGCCAAAAGGCGTTTCAACATCGTGCGCTTCAATAACCGTTAAACCATCGATACTGTAAATTCCTGTACCGCCAATAACCGCTAACATAAACTTTCCTTATTGATTTGTGCTGGAAGTGAGGTGATCCAATGCTTAATTTCATCACGAACACTACGGTAATAGCCTAACGCTTCTTCAGCGGACTTAGCCTCTTTTGCTAATTTAGGTGGATCATCAAACTGATGCATAATGACACTCGTTTTCGCGGGAAATGTTGGACAATTACTGGCGGCATGCTCACACACAGCGACCACATAATCAAATTCTTGAGACTCAAATTCATTCAGTGTTTGTGATTGATGATTGCTGATATCAACACCGACTTCTTGCATGACTTGCACCGCCGATGGATTTAAACCGTGGGATTCAATGCCTGCGGAGTAACTCATAAACTCTTCACTGAGCAATGACTCGGCAAAGCCATGAGCCATTTGGCTACGACATGAATTACCTGTACATAAAAATAGAATAGATTTCATTGTTTCCTCACATTTCACTGCAACTAGCACCCATAGCAAAACAGCTATAGCATCGGTGATGTTTCAAATTGATTGTTTTTTTCATACTGTTCGCCAAGTTAGTTGCCAGAAAATAATCTTCGTCATCGTCAACTAAAGTGCAGGCGTACACTTGCATTTGATCATCTTTTTTAATGATCATCTTTGAATTAGCGCACATGTAATTTTCACGCTGCTGCTGTGTTTGATATTTAGTCATACAGCCAGTAGTAATATGAGGAACATCAGCAATAGAGCCTGGCGCTAAAAAGTCTGGAAATGCCACCATGTTCATGTCACCCGGTAGCCCATTAAGAGAGAATAAATCACGATACTGTTGTTCGACTTGGTCGCGATCCTCGCCGTCAGCCATATGACGAGCGAGAGAAATATTAAAGCCATGATTGTGAAGCAATCGCATTCCAATAAACGCTTTGGCAAAGTTACCACTGCCGCGCCCAACATCGTGAACTTGCTCGTCAGGTGAATCGATACTCACGCGAAATGCTACGGGATACTGGTTCTTAGCTTGTAGTTCAAGTAAAGAATCAAGGCGCTTTACTAACGGCTCGGTACCATTAGTTAATACCAAACAAGGTCTAAATTGTGATGCATAATCAAGAATTTTAACGATATCTTTGGCTAAAAAGGGTTCGCCGCCAGTAAACGAAAACTGTTCAACGCCCATCGTTAACGCTTCATCAATAAAGGGCTTAACCTCTTCAAATTTAGGCGTTAATAAACGCTTATCTGACGGGCTTGAACCTTCTAAGCAAAAATCACATTCAAGATTGCATTTAGTTCCCGTGTGAAACCAAAGCTCTTTAAGTGAGTGAGCATCAATATAGCCACGAGGGTCACCTAAGGGCGTAAAGTCCCAATTATGTTGACGTTCATCGGCTTTGGAGATCGCAGAATTCATTAGCAACAGCTCGATTTAGCCGCTGGTGCTGGTGCACAACAACCACTTGATTGTTCAGTCTTCGTTATTTTAAAGTCAAACTCATGTTGTTTAACTGAAAATATGCCTTGATGCTTGTCAAAATCGCCTGAGAATTCGAAATGTTTAGCAAAACGAGATTGCTTTAACGTGCGCCATGTATTGCCGCTCACAGGCACTGCTTTACCCTTGGAGAAGGTCGTGTTTTCATCAAAATTCCATTGGCATTCGTGCTCTTCAATAGTGCCAAGGTAGGTAACCTGTTGACCATAATCTTGGGCGCTTTTTTCTAAGTCTTGCGCCTTAAATAGACGATACGTTGCCGACGTGAAACGGATATCACCAAGCTTTTTAGCTAACTCATCGTTGTCGATAGTGATAACACGACTGCTCACTAAACGTGGCTCAATAAATCCAACTTCTTTAGCAAGATTTTCAAAGTCATTCCAATACAAGGCGCCACTTAAGCACTCGCCATAAAGTAACGGATCGTCTTTCAAATGAGCTGGCACACGTTTATCGGCATAAACGTCTGAGAAATAGATTTCGCCACCTGCTTTTAGAATACGAAAAACTTCCTTTAATACCGCATGCTTGTCTGGGCTAAGATTGATAACACAGTTTGATATCACCACATCCATGCTGTTGTCGCTAATATTTAGCTCATCAAGCTTCTCAATATAGCCTTTTAAAAAGTGAGTATTAGGTTGATGATAGCCAAATGTTTCACGATGATATTCAACGTGTTTATTAGCAACGGTCAGTTGCTCGTCGGTCATATCAACGCCAGTAACGCTGCCTTGCTCACCAACCATTTGAGCAATGGCGTAACAGTCACGACCAGCGCCGCAACCTAAATCTAGTACATTACAATCGGTTAATAACTCAGGTGTCACTAACCCACAGCCGTAATAACGAGCCATCACTTCATCATGAATATTCGATAAAATGCCTTTAACACGTGGCGATAAATCATCGTCGGTGCAACACGCATTGGTTTGCAAATCTTCTGATCCTGTAAGTACATTACCGTAATAGTCTTTCACTACGTTATGCATGGTTGATAACTCCTGAAGAAATAAATAATTGGTTAAGGGTTGTTAATAGTTTTTTTCGTGCAGGGCGCTGATCATTTTTTAAATGGTTAAGCAGTTTTTTAATATCTGCAACATAATCGATATCATAGCCGGGAAGCATGTAATGAACATCCAGCTCGCTATTTTCACAAGCTTGCGCCAATGCTTGGGATAAGTTTTCCGTGCTCCAAGGTAAATCAATGATATTGGGCCACGGAGACTTATTTGCCATAATGACAACGCCGCCATCATCAGCGTGGCTCAAGACAATGTCGTATTTATTAAGAGCACGTGCAGCTTCAGAAAAATGCAAAGGCGTTAACATTGGGGCATCAGTACCTATGGTAATAATTTTTTCGTGGCCAAATACTCTCAACACATGATCAACATAATTGAGTCGTTGCCCTAAATTTCCAGACATGCCTGAGGGAAGTTGCGTCATAATTTGCGCATTTTCGTTCAGTGATTGTGCCCATTCAACATCACTTTCATCACTACAAGCAATAACGACTGGCCCGCGCCACGCATGACTGTCTTCAATAGCACAGTCTAGTAATGCCTGAGCAACAATTAGTGTTTTCTCCGCTGAAATCGCTTCTGCAATGCGTTGCTTGCCCTGATGTAATTTAGGTCGTTTACAAAACAACACTAATGTTGGCCACTGGTAAGGGTCAATGATGTCATTAGCAGATGTTTGTAATTGATAAGGCATTAGCACTCTCGAATAGATAACAATTAAGTAAAACGCTGGCCATCTAATGATGACCAAAACAGCTTGGATATATAGACCCTAGTTCGGCTGATTTAATTTCCAGTTATAATCAAAATCTATATCGCCTTTGAAATTACGCAGCTTTTCTTGTTTTTTAGGTGTTGCGTATTGGCTCAAGTGACGTAATAATTCCAATTCATTTTCACCAAAATCTACTGAAAACCAATTGTAAATATTCGATAAAATCAGCTTGTTTTCATTAAAACGCATGCCTTTATCTTGATTAATAAAACGAAAGGCTCCTGACTCTAATTGTTGCTCAATATTCTTACCTGTTAAGGGAATAGCCGGTAAATCTGGGCAACCAATACTGGCACAGTTGATGACATAATGAATGCGTTTGTCTTTAAAAATTCCTCGTAAAATCCCATGCTCAATTTGATTCAACGTAAGTGGCGTATTGGCAATTTCTATTAGCGTCATATTCCACGGCCCAGTGATCCCATCACCAATATTTTTAATGGAATTTAACGGGTAATGTTTCAATATCAAATCAATAGTAAGAGCGTTATATAAATTGCCCCAATAAGCGATTTGCTCTAGTTTGTTATAGTCTCGAGGATCTATTGTTTGAAGATTCGCTAAATAATTTTCAAGCTTAGATTTATCAGTGTCAGACACTCCTGCATAATCGAATTCTCGCACACCAGAGCTTTGGTTTTCACTGAGATAATCACCGAGGATCTCTCCCCATAATCGATGGTCAATTACACGCTTATTATTCTCATTACTGACTTGCCAAGACACTATCGGGTTAGGGCTAATAGCCTGATAAAGAGAAAAAACTTTTACGGCTAGTGCAGCACTAACCAACACCGCGACAAAAATAACTACCTTTAACTTATTCATTGCCCATTCCGTAGCCTAAGTAATGTTTCACAATCCGGCGCTTTTGCAAATAGAGCTTACCAATCATCGACAAAATACCAATACCCGCCTTTACTGAACCTGATAGCGTTCCACTGATTTTTGATTCTCCAATTCGCACTTTGGAATCGACGCTATATTCGTTAACCTGCATGCCACAAATGATGGCTTTCACTTGCATTTCTACTGTCCAGCCGAACGTTTTATCATTCATTTCAATCGCAGTAAGTGAGTTGCGACGCATGGCTCTAAAAGGCCCTAAATCAGTAATCTTTTGCCCCCAAAACAAGGTAATTAGATGACTAGATAACCAATTTCCAAACAGCTGTGGTCCTGTTAATGCGCCTTTTTCAATATGCCCTAACGTCCGTGAGCCAATGGCTAAATCAACGCCATTAACAACACCGTCTAGCATTGGCAATGCTTGCTCAATAAAGCATGAATCATCACCATCAACAAACAACACAATATCGCAGTTTGGTAGACGTTCCATCGCTGTTAGACAGGCAATGCCGTAACCGGGAATATCTTGGCGAACAACAACGGCACCGGCCTCAGCCGCAACCTGTGCAGTGCTATCCGTCGAGCCGTTATCGCAAACAATAACTTCATCAACAACTTGTTTGTCATCAAACGATAATGCCACCAACTGACTCACTACTTTCTTAATCGCAAGCTCTTCGTTAAGTGCTGGAATTATCGCGACAACAGACTGACCTTTATACATTTTCTACCTCAATAATTTCGACATATTAAGCTTTTACATCACTAACGATGAGTGATTTATGTTGCTTATGTCGATAAACATAATGAACGAGTGCAATCGCCGCTAATACTTGAACAATACCCACTAACCAAACAGGCCAAACCGCTGGCTGCCACAACCGTTCGCTTAAAAAGCCGTTAAGTACTTCGTAAGTCAATGGCATCAATAACGTCCAAGCCACTAAATATCTATTTGGTGCTAACGCGAGTAAGGGAACGAGCGGCATTAGGTACCAAGGAAATATCACCGGGCTAATCAGCAGTGGAATCGCCAGTGCTAATTGAGCACAACTAAATACCAACGTTTGCTTTGTAAGTATTTCGCCGCGCTGTAGCCATAACCAACCAGCAATTGCTAAAGAGACAACGCTAGCGAAACAGAGCATCACAATGATTATTTGATAACCTGAAAAAACTTGATCCAAAGCGACAAATAACGGCGCCGCAAATCGCCATTTTTCAAAAAACACACCGATACTACCCACTGGATGTAAGCCAAGACTTAAGGTTAATCCGTAAACGGTAACCACACTAATTAGCACACCAATCACTAATTTAATTGCCAGCTTTATATTAGGCATCGTAAATAACAAAGGTAACACCAACATAATAGGCACAACTTTAATCACGGTACCTAAACCTATAACAATCCCCGTTAAAAATACCTGCTGTCGCTGCCATAAATAAATGGCCGAGACTACCGCCAAGCAAGAAATGGCGTCAATATGCAAACCAATATTTGCTTCAAGAATGAGTAGTGGTGAAAAAGCTATTAGTGATAAATGTTGCAGCTTTCCAGCATGGGCTAATACTCTAGCGCCTATAAACAACGTACCTAAACTGGCGACTAGAATGATTAGCTTCCATACTAATAATGCATGTTCATGACCAAAAGACGCCGCGGCAGAAAACAGCGCAAGCGCTAATGGCGGATACAAGGTTACATATTTCGCATGCTCGCTTGGTGGTTGCCACTGTTCTCGTAAACTTTGTAATTGCGGCGCATCATGACTCACTCGATAGGGGTCAAACCCTTCAATGGCGATCCGCCCATCAAACAAATAGCGATCGACATCATTTGACGCATAAGACCCAGCATCGATTAGCAATATTCTTGCTAATACTGCTACTAACAACAGCCATTTAATATCTTTGAAACCTATCGCTTCTGGAGCACTTTTCCATGCAAGCAACATTGCAATGCCCATCAATGAGTATTGCACCATCGTGTAATAGCCAATATAGAGTGCTGGTTTTACTTGTGTAACAGCAGCTAAATAGTAACTGGCCAAGGCTAATAGCAAGACGCTAACGGCACAGCTATAAAACAATGCGCTGTTAGGCGTGCGCGCAAAAAGCCAAGACCAAGAAATCATCGCTATTTTGATAGCTGATAATGGTGATAAAAGCTATGTAACGCCGCCGTGACAAAACCAACGGTTAATAACAATAAAAATGGCAACATAAACCAATGTTGATGATTAATGGCCCACACCAGTACCACTGCATAAACTCCAGCAATAACAAACTCGAAAATAGCGCCTTTCGGGGCAACCGCCTTGTAGCGTTTTATTGACTCAGGCACAAGACTCGCTGCTTTTTCAGGTGTCACATTATCTTGTAACTCGCCAGTTTTAGGTGTGCGCACAAATTCGCTTTCTCGTCCTAATAACGCTTCAAGACCAGCTTTTGAATTATTGATAGCAAGCTGAATACCAAGCATGACTAAATTCGGCACCTTAACAAGTGCACGACTTTTATTGCGCTTGAGGGCAATTTGTCCCCAATAGAGGTAAACAAGATGGCCACCCGAAGACAAAATAAGCAGTGGAATATCTACCCACCAAATATTTAAAAAGTCATATTTATCACGTAACAATAAACTTGGCACCAAGAAGAATAATGTGTCTATTAACATGACGAAATAAGCGAGATTGTTCGATAGGTGAAACGTTGACTCAATTTTTTTAGTAAATGGTATTTTTGCCCGCCAAACGGTCGGCAACATCTTAAGCATGACCTGAACACCACCTTTTGCCCAACGATATTGTTGGGTTTTGAAAGCATTCATATCAGCAGGCAACTCACCGGGGCAAGGAATGTGATTCAAATAAATCATTTTCCAACCTTTAAGTTGAGCACGGTAACTCAAATCGAGATCTTCCGTCAGCGTATCAGCACTCCAATGTCCTGCATCGATAATAGCCGACGTTCGCCAAATACCAGCGGTGCCATTGAAGTTAAATAACATTCCGGTCGCGCTGCGCACTTGCTGCTCAAGACTAAAGTGCGCATCTAACATAATCGCCTGCGTTTTTGTCAGTAAACTACTTCGACGATTCAAATGTTCCCAGCGCAATTGCACCATCGCCACATCTTTTTGGGTGAAATAATGAATACTATCAAGCAAGGTATTAGGATGCGGAATAAAATCTGCGTCAAAAATAGCAATGAATTCCCCCGTTGCAGTATCCATTGCGTCTTTAAGCGCACCAGCTTTAAACCCTTGTCGATTAACACGTTGTACATGCTCAATATCAATACCTTGCTGTTGGTAAAACTTAACTCGCTCAGCAATTAACTCACAGGTATCGTCATTAGAATCATCAACTATTTGAATTTGTAAACGGTCATGTGGATATTCCAATTTCACAATCGAATCAACAATCCGTTGCGCTACCATACGTTCGTTATACAGAGGAATTTGCACTGTTACTCGAGGTAACTGTTCAAATAATTTAGGCTGCTTCGGCTGAAATTTACGATAGCGAAACCAGCGAAATACCATCGATAAACGATGTAAACCAAACAAACATAAAATCAAAAGCAATACAAAATGTATTGCTATGATTGACATACTTAACACCGACATTACGTTAACAACCTATTTTAAAAAACTTTGGTAAAACCAATCTCAAACCTATCACCTTTTAGAATATTGTCGCCATAGATTTCGTTGGTGTAAGTGAATTCGACGCCATATCCCTTTAACGAACTGTTCTTATCAAAACTCCAGCCAGCAGTTAATTCTAATTTTCCAGAATCAAATTCAAATGGATTGGATAAATTTCCCGTGTTAACAGTCGTGGCATCAGAGTTTTCAGCACTTAAGATACCGTCTAATTTCGTTCTAAAATACAAATTTTCATTGGCACTAAAACCATATTCTAAAAGATAACGATACTCATCAGAAGGATCGCCTTGGCGCAATCGATAACCAAATTCAGCACCGAAATAACCATACTCATTGAGGCTCTTTCCTATTAATACTTTAGCTTCATAGTCCGTTTGATCGTTGCCCAAACCATCTTCAGCATCATATAAAAACGGAGATTTAATTAAAAATGAGGTTGAAACAACAAATGGATCCGCTTGCCATTGATACTTCAAGCCAATTTCGGCATCGCCAAAACCACTAGCACTAGTCTTGCCAAGTGCCGTATCATTTTGATCATATGATTGATTTAACAATGAGCCATATAGAGAAAACTTTTTCCCTAATCCGTATTCTGCATACAACGACACACTATTGCTTTCAAAATCAACGAAGGTTGGATTCGAGCCATGGTAATCTTCTGCTTTATAGGTGGCAAAACCTAATTTCGTATAACCAGATCCTTTCTTACCGACCCAGGCGCCAGCATTGGCATTAGCTGTTAATAACATTGCTGACACAGCAATCGCTGATGCCGAAATCTTAACCATTGAACCTTGAATATTTCCTAACGTTGAATTTTTCATTGTGCTCACTCGAGTTTATTTTTAGTAGTTGAATTGTTTCAAACTAGATTTTTGGGATCAAAAACACAAGCGTATAAATGCGTCTTAACTGAAACGTTAATGTTTTGTGATAAATCTGTTAGAAATTACGTAACGCTCAATAAGACCTAAGTAACGTGAGATTTATTTCAGAAATTTCGGAGTTTTCTTAAAAATTTTAAAAATCAATTAAGCAGGTGTAGTGCGGGGGGCTTTAATTTTTTGAAGTGGGCTTGGCTTGTCAAATAGGTACCCTTGAAAATATTCAACATTGAGTGAACACAGGGTTTTGTAAATTGTTTCACTGGCCACATACTCAGCCACAACTTTTACTTCAAGGGCATGGCATATTTCAACAATGGCTTTAACAGTAACAAAGTGACGCTGATTCGTATCAATATCTTGGATTAGTGAGCCATCAATTTTTACAATATCGACTGGAATTTGAGTAAGATAATTAAAATTTGAATAACCACTGCCAAAATCATCAATGGCTAACTGACAATTAAAGCGTTTAATTAACTCCAAAAAGTTTTTGAAATGCTCACTATCAATATCCAAACTGTCAGACTCAACCAGTTCAATAGTAACGCGATAACCACATTGATATTGCACTAATAACTGCGTCAATAATCCCATGGTAACGACATCACAAATGTCCATATACGTGACATTAAGTGAGAAGCGATCATCACTCTTGGAAAATATAGAGAATGCTTTTTCAAATACCAACTGAGTTAATTTGTTATAAAGCTTTGCTTTGCATGCGTAATCTAAAAAGAAATAAGGCGACGTAAATGTATCACTATCATGATCGTGATGACGCATAAGCACTTCCGTCGAATATACCCCTTTATCTTTATCAAAGATTTTTTGACCAAATATCGTAAATCCATCACAGTGTAGTGCGTGCTTAATGCTTTGAGTCCAATCTACAGAATCTTCAATAGCTTTTAATAACTTACGTTGCGGCTTATACACATTAATTTTTTCGCAGCTTCCTTCCGCTAACTTAATGGCGTGACTAGCGTTAATGTAGGGATCCAAGCCATCGAAATTCTCTGCAATCCCCATAAATAACGATAGGTTTCTTACTTTGTTTTGGCAAAAGAAACTTGTCTCTTCGAATCGATTAGCTATTTTTTTACAAAAATCAGCATAGCTGTCAATGCTATTATGCATACTCGATACTAGCGTAAATTGATATTCACCCGTGCGGTACAGGGTTAAGTCTCGGGTCACTAATGAACGTAAGTGACTCACAATCTCCCTGAGCAAATCAGTAAATTGTTGCTTAGTAGTAATCTGATTAATTGCTTCGAGTTCATACACATCTAACACAGCAACTTTGACCGCCAATGCATTCTTTAGATCGCTATATAACTTAGTCTTATTTGGTAGTTTGGATTGACGATCCGTATTTTGAAATACAATGACCTTTTCTTTTTCAATTAAGCTCGTAATATCGTTGCGAATGGCAATATATTCAATAATTTCGCCATCGGTATTAAATATTGGGCTAATGGTGGAATCAACAAAATAACTCTCACCATTTTTCTTACGGTTTTGAATAACACCTTGCCAGATTTTTCCCGATTTAATGGTACGCCATAGTTCATTAAACAACGTTTTTGGGACATCTGAATGACTAATGACACTATGATTTCGACCTAAAAGTTCATCCATCTCATAACCCGAGATATCGCAAAACTTCTTATTGGCATAAATAATTCGTCCAGCAGCATCAGTTTTTGAAACGATTGAGCTAAAGTCGATTACTTTTTTATGTTCATTAAGTAAATTATAATTCACCGAATCAATAGCACGATTTGACTCAACGTCACGGCCTATTTCATCTTGAAGCGCCTTAATATCGATAATAGTCGCTAGTACCATGCTTTTACTTTGAATAGAGATGTCTAGCAATCGGACATATGACTCACTGAGTCCGTCGACTTTGTTGCTATGGGTCCAAAAGAATTCTGCATGACCGTTGGCGTAGCACTCTTCTCGATAGTGCGCCGCTTTAGCCACCGAACTTTGACCATCTGGTTGATATTCAGGGGCAAATTTAGCTGGATGAATCGAAATACATTGTGATTTTTGGGAAAGTCCCATATAAGAGACGGCAGCAGGGTTACAATCTAAAATTCTATCTTTAGCCAATACAAATATGGGGATAGCCGCGCGCTCATAAGCAGCGGACGCAATATATTCGCTCAGGTTTGTAAATTTAATGTCTGACTTGCTACTCAATGCTATACCTACGATAAATCAGCTAATGTCTGATACTAACTCTAAGAAAGTTTAGCATCCTGCTGAAAAAACTCCGCAATGTATATTTTATAATTTCCAAACCTAAGTTGGAATTGATCGGAATCAATAACGACAGTACTTTACCGCTTTTCAAAGTACTAGAGAATATTTTTCTTATAGCACTTTAGATTAACAATACCTTGTCTTTAATATTTCAATTGGTTATTCATTGACAAGGAAATGAATAAGACTTATTCGATAAATCGCCTTTATATTGGCGTAGTGAGCTATTGATTTATAAGAAGATTTCTTGAGAACTCTTACAAGTTATCAAAAATTTAAAATATAGTGGGAGTGATTCGGTAAGCCGCCTGTTATGCTGGCGGAGTGAACCACTCTTTCACCGATTTTTCTTAAGATTTTTGAGTGCACTTACAAGTTCTCAAAAATTTAAAATATAGTGGGAGTTGGTCGATAAGCCGGGTTTTGTCGTGGACAATCATTCGTCTAGGCCTGCAATTGCTCACAGGCTCAAGCAACCTACCCGGTTTCAACGCGAGCCGCGCCTTAACTTCGAAAAGTAGTGAAACCCTATTTGGTCTTGCTCCGGGTGGAGTTTACCCTGCAACGAACTGTTACCAGTCGTCCGGTGCGCTCTTACCGCACCCTTTCAGCCTTACCTGTGCTCATTCTATAAATAGAAAGCGCCATCGGCGGTCTTCTCTCTGCTGCACTTGTCGTGGGCTTGCGCCCCCCAGATGTTATCTGGCACCCTGCTCGTTGGAGCCCGGACTTTCCTCCCCGTTAAACTTAATGTTAACGCAGCGATTGCCTGACCAACTCCCGGCGCGGATTATACGGCAAGCATTTAAAAATTCATAGAATTTGATAAAATTAGATTTATTGGTGTGATCTTTGATCACATTATGGTTTGATAATACAAAATGCTACATGACATTGGGGTCTAACATGGTTATACAAAGTGAGGGATACTCATCACTAATCGAGTATCTATGTGAAAACATAGCAGTTTTTAGCCCAACAGAATCGGAAGGTCATCAACCGATGACGATTCGCCTATATGTTCGATATCAAATGGTAGAGCAAATGTCTCTGTTGTTTGAACAAAACAAAGGACTCATTCCACAAGAAAAAATTTATATTGTCGAAGAGTTTGATAAGGCACTTGATGATTTATATGAAGTGTTAGGACAAAATATCCACAATAAGATCACCGAAAGCCAGCGCGCATTTATCACTGACTTTGCGGGATTACTTAAAAACTTGTTTGACGCGCAATTAGAGCCAGTTTAAAGCCCTAGTTCAAGCCCTGTTTTATACAGGGCATTCTTCTTTCCGCCATATAGTTTAGCTACCATGGCTGCTGCTTTTTTTAATGGTAGTTCACTAGCTAGTAATTTTAAGGCATCAATAACTTCTGGTGCTATCGTATCTTCATCAGCTTTAAACCCAGTAACCATAACAACCATTTCACCGCGTTGATTATTATCATCACTCTTTAACCACTCTAGTAACTCTTGGGCTGGCGCACCATGAATGGTTTCAAATGTTTTGGTAATTTCTCGTGCCAATACAATTTTTCGATCGCTGCCGAAAACTTCAACAATGTCACTAACCGTATCCACCACTCGGCGCGGTGACTCGTAAAATACCATGGTACGAGGCTCGCTCTTTAGTTTATGCAGCTGAGCCTGTCGCCCTGCTGTTTTCGCCACTAAGAATCCCTCAAAACAAAAACGATCAGTGGCAACGCCTGCAGCGCTCAATGCTGTAATCGCCGCACACGCACCAGGCAGAGGCACAACTTTAAAGCCGGCGTCTCTAATGCCATTTACCAGATGATATCCAGGATCACTAATTAATGGCGTTCCAGCGTCAGAGACTAAGGCGATTGATTGCCCTTTTTCTAGCTTTGTTACTAATGTCTGAACGCGTGCACGTTCATTATGATCGTGTACCGATAACGTTTGAGTGGAAATACTATGATGGGCAAGTAGTTTTCCAGTATGGCGAGTATCTTCAGCACAAATTAAATCGACTTGTTCGAGAACCGTTAAGGCTCGTAGGGTAATATCGGCCATGTTCCCAATTGGGGTTGGCACGATATATAATGTAGCGCTGGATAATTCCATGAACTTCCTCATTGATTGCTGTCATATACTCAGTAGAAACAATTAGCGTCTTCTTTATGATGTTAACTGGTATTAATTAAACTATTAGTGACAGTTTGTTATACACTTAACCGACTATTGTAACAGAGAGAAATATTGTGTTTAAACTTTCCTTCGGCAAAGACTGCAAACAACTAATTTGTATTGCCGCAATTAGCCTTATCTTATGGGGATGTGGTTCTACTCCATCAACAAAGAATCCCAAAGTAACAAATGCAATTTCACTTGGCCAAGCAACACAAACTCATGACTATTACGCTGATAAGGCAATAAAGTCTTCAGGTATACAGCAGCAAGCTTATTATCTACTAGCACTGCGTTCAGCGCTTAATAATGGTCAATTAGATGCTGCGGATAACTACCTTGGTTTATTACCAAGTAATAGCATGCTAAATGACGATCACCGCTTAGAGCTGCAACTGTTACAAAGTTTACGTTTTGCCTATGCAGACGATTTATCATTAGCAATTGCAACATTATCCCCCTCAATGACTTGGCAAGTATCATCAAATCGCCTAATTGCTTTGTATCAACAGCGCGCTAATTTCCTTGCCCAAAATCAACAACCATCTCTCGCCGCCAACGATTTAATTAATGCGTTGTCTTTAGCTCAAGATGAATCATTGAAAGCTACTCTGCGCCAAACAATTTGGCAAGAATATCAACTGCTACCCATTGAAGAATTAGAATCCTTACTAACCACTGCGACATCAATTGAACAGTCAGGATGGTTAGCACTGGCAATTATCGGAAAAAATGCCCTCCAGTCGCCGGAGTCATTGCAACAACAACTCATGCAATGGGGTACTCAATATCCTAATCACGCCTTGAGTAATCACATCCCAGAGCGTTTAGTTGCTGCCGCTAATGTGATCCCTTATGCACCGCAAAAAATCAGTATTATTTTGCCATTATCTGGCCGCTTCGAGCGTATTGGACAGGCTGTTCAAAATGGTATTCTAAGTCACTTGATGGCGAAAAATAGTGAACAGGATATTCAACTAATCGATAGTAATGATATCAGCGCTGTTGCTGCTTACCAACAAGCTATAGACACTGAAAGTGAATTCATTATTGGGCCACTCTTAAAAAGTAATGTTGAGCAAGTCGTTGCTATTGAAAGCACGATACCGACGCTGTTTTTGAATACTCCAAGAGATACGAGGGCCGCACCAAATCAATTTTTCTTTTCCTTAGACAAAGAAAGTGAAGCATTACAAGGTGCTAAGTACATTTATCAATTAGGCAAAACTCATCCAGTTGTTGTTGCGCCTGACAATGTTCGCGGCCATCAAATTTCGGCGCTTTTCTCTCAACAATGGCAAGAGCTTCATGAAGATGAATTAGGAGCCGATGAGGTTGAAGTTATTTTATTCAAAAAAGATAACGAGCTTAAAGCCACAATCGAGCGTCTTTTCGAAACGGATAAATCACAAAAGCGTATAAATACAATGCGCTATCTCGTCGGTAATAAAATGGAAGCAGAGACTCATTCTCGTCGTGATATTGATGCTATTTATCTAGTTGCTAATCCAAAACAAACATCGATGTTAATGCCGTCAGTTGAAGTTACCGTCAGCGCTTATGCAAACCAAGTACCCGTTTTTGTAGGTTCAAGTGGTAACGCTTATCGTATGACTGATTCAGGATTAACTCACTTAAATCAGCTCACTATTAGTGAAATTCCTTGGTTATTATCAACGAGTAACGAACTTTCTCCGTCAGCGATCAAACGTTTATGGCCTAAAATGAAGCAAAGTCAGTTACGATTATTTGCAATGGGTCATGATGCTTATGGTTTAATTGAGCGACTCGCTCAAATGAGACTTTTTCCTGAGTACCGTTTGCAAGGACTCAGTGGACAACTAAATTTAGATGAGCAAAGTAAGATTCACCGCGAAATGTCTTGGGCACAATTTCAACGTGGACGACTCAAGAAAATTCAATAGAGACTAAAAATGCGCGAACAAGGTAACAAATTTGAGCAAATCGCAAAAACTCATTTACAAAACCATGGGTTAGTAGCGATTTGTGATAATTTTTCGTGTAGAGTCGGTGAAATTGATTTAATAATGTCTGATAATAAGACGTTAGTTTTTGTTGAAGTAAAACAGCGTGCCAGCAATGCTTTTGGCGGTGGCTTAGCAGCCGTCTCAGCAGCGAAACAAAGCCGCATTATTAAGTCGGCGATGATCTATTGTCAGCGCAACAACATAAACTTTGAACAACAAGCCAGCCGCTTTGATGTAGTGGCAATTACAGGCTCGGCTGAGCCATTAAAGATTGAGTGGATAAAGCACGCTTTTCCACAGTAAAAATATAAGGTATCAAACATGTTAGAGCGCATTAAAGAATGTTGCACCCAGAGCATCCAAACTAAAATAGATGCATTAGAAGTTCTGCCACCATCCATAGAAAAAGCAGCTCAAGCAATGGTCACCTGTCTATTAAACGACGGAAAAATTTTAACTTGTGGTAATGGCGGCAGTGCTGGCGATGCTCAGCATTTCTCTTCAGAATTATTAAACCGTTTTGAAACTGAACGCCCAAGCTTACCCGCAATCGCTTTAACAACAGACAGCTCAACATTAACATCTATCGCTAATGACTATAGCTATTCAGAGGTATTTTCAAAACAAATTCGCGCCCTAGGTCAGCCTGGCGATATTTTGTTAGCGATTTCCACTAGCGGTAACTCTGAAAATGTTATTAAAGCGATGGAAGCTGCTGTGAGCCGTGATATGGTCATTGTTGCATTAACTGGTAAAGACGGTGGTGACATGGCTGGCTTGTTAAGTGTGAATGATGTTGAAATCCGTGTTCCTTCAACAAGCACAGCACGTATCCAAGAAGTTCATTTACTGGCTATCCACTGTTTATGCGATGCCATTGATCGCACATTATTCCCTCAAGAAGAAGATCAGGAGTAATTTGATCATGCGCCATCACAAGTCACTCAAACTCGCCGTTTGCTTAACTGCTTTTATGTCTTTGCAAGGTTGTGTCTCAGGAATTGTGCTAGGCGCTCTGGGCGTGGCGAGTGTTGTTAACGATCGAAGAACAACGGCAACACAATTGGAAGATGAATCCATTGAGATTAAAGCCAATAGCGCATTAGACGAAGATAAAGGCTTAAACGAGCATAGCCACATTAGCATTGTCAGTTATAACAGAACTGTTTTATTAGTGGGTCAGGTTCCTAATACCATGTTGCGGGATCGTGCAGCGAAAATTGCTGGTGATGTTGACAATGTCACCCGTGTTCACAATCAGTTGCGCATTGGCAATAAGACCGCACTAACCACTCGAACCAACGATACTTGGTTAACTTCTAAAGTAAAAGTTGCCTTAACAGGTGATGACACGCTTAAAGGCAGCCAAATAAAAGTGATTACTGAACACGGTGAAGTTTTCTTAATGGGATTAGTGACTCAACAAGAAGGTAACTTAGCCGCAGAATTGGCGCGAAATGTCAGTGGTGTAAAACAAGTTATCAAGGCATTTGAATATCAATAGCAACAGCAACAGCTAAAAACGAAAAAGGAAGCATTAAGCTTCCTTTTTTAAACACTGAAATAAGTGCTATTTAATGACTTTCAGAAAAGATCGATCCTTTTTAGGCGCACTCTTTTCTTCAGGCTCATCGCCTTGAGGCGTTGAAGAATGTTCAAGTTGAATTTCATTAAGCATGTTATCAACCTGCTCAATATAAAAATCTTCTTCCTCAAACATCGTACCGGCGCCATTCTCTCTTGCATATATTGCAACAATAGCAGCCATAGGGATAATTAATTGAAAGGGTTTACCGCCAAAGCGCGCGCTAAATACAACACGCTCATTGCTCATTTCAATATCACCTATAGCATGAGGTGCAATATTTAATACAATCTGTCCGTCTTGAACATGTTCACTTGGCACCTGAACACCGGGAATATCAGCATTCACAACAAGATGCGGCGTCATCTCATTATCAAGTAACCATTGATAAAAAGCGCGCAATAAATATGGACGATTCGGACCCATCATTATTTCAATCGAATTTCGCGTTCTGCATCAGTCAATGATGCTTGGAACGATTCACGTTCGAATACGCGTTGCATGTATAAACGTAGTTCTTTACTTGCGTTGCCAGTTAACTCGATGCCTAGCTCAGGTAAACGCCATAATAGCGGTGCTAAACAACAATCAACTAAACTAAAGTCTTCACTCATAAAGTAAGGCATTTCAGCAAAGATAGGAGCAATAGCGGTTAACTCTTCACTAAGTTGCTTACGAGCACCTTCGCTCTTAGAACCATCAAGTTCGATTAATTCAACAAGTGAATACCAATCTTGTTCAATGCGATGCATCATTAGACGGCTCTTAGCACGTGCAACTGGATAAACAGGCATCAATGGCGGATGTGGGAATCGCTCGTCCAAGTACTCCATCACGATGTCAGCCTTATAAAGCACTAGATCACGGTCAACTAACGTAGGCACGTTGTTATATGGATTAACTTCAATGAGTTCTTCAGGAAGGTTATCTGGGTCTACCTGCTTGATATCAACGTTAACGCCTTTTTCAGCTAATACGATACGTACTTGGTGACTCTTCATGTCTTTTGCGCCTGAATACAGCTGCATTACTGAACGCTTGTTGGCAGTTACGGCCATTGATACACTCCAATTTGTTTAATTTTCAATTTACTTAATTAACGTTGTAATCAAGTCCTCGATGATGGCGCCTAGTATAGCAGCATTTGCAAAATTGATGGAGTTTTACGACTCAATCGCTTTGCTAGCTTAGCCTAGGTCGATGTCAATGCTTTGGAGACAAAAAGGAGAGCCGAGGCTCTCCTTTTTAATTAACTTAAATGCTTACTAATAATGATTAGTGAACATCTCTCCAGTATTCTTTCTTAAGTAAGTAAGAAAGAATGAAGAAGATAGCTAGGAAACCTAGTACCCATTTACCAGTATTTTGGCGCTCAAGCTTTGATGGCTCACTTGCGTAAGTTAAGAAGTTAGTAATATCACGTACAGCAATATCAAACTCATCATCGCTCATCTCACCTGAACCGTCAGTGGTGATAATAGCTAGACCATGCTCATCTTTTACAAGGACACGATTACCATCAGCATCAGTTGTAAATTCAGCCGTTGGAACACCTTGTAAGCTCTGAAGAACATGCGGCATACCAACATCTTTAAAGAGGCTGTTATTTACACCAAATGGACGTTCAGGATCAGCATAAAAGCTCTTTAGGTACGTATAAACAAAATCAGTACCACGAACGCGCGTAATCATCGTTAAATCAGGAGGTGTTTGACCGAACCATTTAGCGCCTTGCTCGTCATCTACTGAGTTATACATCAGATTACCCACTTTCACGCCTGTGAAAATCAAGTTATCAATCATTTGCTCATCAGTAATACCAATATCGCGAGCAACACGATTATAACGTTGATAGCGAGTATCATGACAACCGAAACAGTAATTCATGAACAGTTTAGCACCGTTTTGTAATGACTCTTTATCAGTCAAATCAATTGGCGCTTTCATTGTTGGAGCGCCACCGCCTGCTGCCATTGCCAATGTCGGGAGCAATGCAACTAATGCAATAATTAACTTTTTCATTAGTGTGAAATCCTCTCTGGTAATGGCTTCGTTTTCTCATTTTTACTGTAGAACCACAGTGCAATGAAGAAACCAAAGTAACCAACACTCGTCACCATACCTAAGAAATTATTAAGTGGTGAAGCAGCTTTAGTACCTAAAATACCTAGCACGACAAAACAAATACAAAACTGAATAAGGTTAACTTTATGTGCTGTCGAACGATAACGTACAGATTTAACTGTTCCGCGATCAAACCAAGGTAATAAGAATAACATTACAATAGCGCCAAACATTAAACCGGCACCCATTAACTTATCAGGGATAACACGTAAGATTGTGTAGAACGGACCGAAATACCACACTGGCGCAATATGCTCAGGCGTCTTCAACGGATTTGCTGGTTCGAAGTTTGGTTTTTCTAAGAAATAACCACCGCCTTCTGGTGCAAAGAAAATTACCGCACAGAAGAAGAATAAGAAACCAACAACACCCATAATATCTTTAACAGAATAATAAGGATGGAAAGGAACCGCATCAACAATGTCGTACTTCTCGCTGTATTGCTTGTGGTAAGTAAACTTGCTTAATTCTTCAGGAGCAACACTGCCCTTAGGCTTTTTAATCTCAATGCCTTCAGGATTGTTTGAACCGACTTCGTGCAATGCAACGATGTGCAGGAATACTAAAATAACTAATACTAACGGCAATGCAATAACGTGTAACGCGAAGAAGCGATTTAACGTAGCACCAGAGATAACGTAATCACCACGAATCCATAATGTTAAATCATCACCAATCACAGGGATTGCGCCAAATAGTGAGATAATTACCTGTGCGCCCCAGAACGACATATTACCCCAAGGTAATAAGTAACCCATAAAGCCTTCAGCCATTAAGACAAGATAAATGAACATACCGAACAACCACAATAATTCACGTGGTTTTTGGTATGAGCCATACATCATGCCACGAAGCATATGTAGGTAAACAACAACGAAGAATGCAGATGCACCTGTTGAATGCATATAGCGCAGTAACCAACCGTATTCAACATCACGCATGATGTATTCAACTGATGCAAAAGCTTCTGCACCTGATGGCGTGTAGTTCATTGTTAACCAAATACCCGTTAGGATCTGATTAACGAGTACTAGCATTGCTAAAGAACCAAAGAAATACCAAAAGTTAAAGTTAACAGGCGCAGGGTATTGACCCACGTGCTTGTTAAACGTTTCGGTCATTGGAATGCGTTTATCAATCCAATTTACGATATTAGTCAGCATTATGCATCTCCCTTATCAACACCGATGAGTAACACGCCATTGTCTAAGTAACTATGAGGTGGAACAACAAGGTTTAATGGTGCAGGAACATTGTTAAATACACGTCCAGCCATATCAAATTTCGAACCGTGACATGGACAGAAGAAACCGTTTGCAACGCCTTCAACGATTTCGTTGAAGTCACCAGCACGGTACGTAGGAGCACAACCTAGATGAGTACAAACACCTAATGCCACTAAGAATTCTGGATTTGGTGAACGGTGGCTATTAACCGCGTATTCTGGTTGTTGGTCTTCAATTGAATCAGGATCTTTTAACTGATCATTGTGCCCTGATTTCAACTGCTCTAATACTTCATCAGTACGGCGAACAACATATACCGGCTTACCACGCCATTTAACCCTAACTAACTGTCCAGGCGACATTTTGCTTACATCGTACTCCACTGGAGCACCTGCAGCTTTTGCCTTTTCACTTGGGTTCCACGATTTGATAAAAGGTACAGCAACACCTACGGTGCCAGCACCACCAACCACTGCCGTAGCAAGGGTTAGAAAGCGGCGACGACCATTGTTCTCTGGCGCACTACTCATCCACATATCTCCTGTTTAGATGCTTGGGGAAAGCATCACTATATTTACGGTTATTATTCTAATCGACAAAAATCAGCTTAAAAAAGCTAACTCACCTTAGTGTTTTAGTTTTTAAATTAATAACGACTAAAGCCAATTCTGCCTAGCAGACAGAAAATTTTACAAATTATAAGCGTTTTAAAACGAAAAATCACAGCTTATTCATTGGAAAAAGGTATAAATTTTTAGTTGAAGAGCGATTTAAATCAATTTTACTTCACGTCAGGATAGAAAATAGTCAAATTGAGAAAATTGCATCAATAATTAGTTATGTAACGAACAGATAATCATTATTCACTCACGTTAGTCATTAGTCGTATAGGGGGGGATTTTTTCAGTTAAAACTGCGACTGAAGTCGATTGAGGTAAGAAATCTTTGACACTTAGACCTTGTATAAATGAGCGCTCACTAGACTCAGTTCTGGTTCTGGCTTCGCACTAGCCTAAATCCATTTAATCATGAACTGCCAAGATGTTTCATTGAGCTTAGTGGGAGCGTTGAGAACACTGCTCTCGCCATCCGTGGTTTCGCAGTATTGCCTACATGGACGTAAGTACTTAGGCTTTGCAGAAGCATAAAGCCTGACGGTTCATCTCTCGGCTCTAACTCCTAAATCCATTTAGTCGTGAACATCCCAGCTCCTTGTCGAAATGATCTATTGAGATGAATGATCGCTTTGAGAACACAGCTCTCGCCATTGCCTACAGGGAAGTAGGTACTTAGAAAATGTCGGGAACAATTTTCTGCCATGACTACGCACTTGCGCTCGCTTTAGTCACGTCGCTCTTTGCCATGATAATCCATTAAGATTTGTGAGCGCTGAAAGAACACTGCTCTCGCCATCCATGGCTTCGCAGTATACGGTTCATCCCTGAACGTAAAAAACCCAGCCGAGGCTGGGTTTTTGTCGTTTTGCATTTGGAAAGGATTGTAAAACAATCCAAACCAAAATAACTGCATATAACGATTAACGTTTTGAGAATTGTGGCTTCTTACGTGCTTTACGTAGACCAACTTTCTTACGTTCAACTTTACGTGCATCACGGGTAACGAAACCAGCGCCACGAAGATCAGAACGTAGAGACTCATCAAATTGCATTAGTGCACGAGTGATACCGTGACGAATCGCACCAGCTTGACCAGTAGTACCACCACCTTTAACTGTAACGTTTACGTCGAACTTTTCGATCATTTCAACTAGCTCTAATGGTTGACGAACAACCATACAAGAAGTTGGACGACCAAAGAACTCGTCTAACGGACGGTTATTGATAGTAATGTTACCGCTACCTGCTTTAATAAAAACACGAGCTACTGAGCTTTTGCGACGGCCTGTGCCGTAGTATTGATTATCTGCCATTTGCTTAAATTCCGTATTAGATGTCTAAAACTTGAGGCTGTTGAGCAGCATGTTGATGCTCAGAACCCGCGTATACTTTCAACTTACGGAACATTGCGCGTCCTAAAGGACCTTTTGGCAACATACCCTTCACTGCTTTCTCGATGATTTGCTCAGGAGCTTTATCAAGTAACTTATCGAAAGTGATAGACTTAATGCCACCGATGTAACCAGTGTGGTGGTAGTAAGTTTTATCAGTGCGTTTTGCACCAGTAACAGCAATTTTTTCACAGTTTACAACGATGATGTAATCACCAGTGTCTACGTGTGGAGTGTACTCAGGCTTGTGCTTACCACGTAAACGTGAAGCAATTTCAGTAGCCAAACGACCTAACGTTTTACCGTCAGCATCTACAACATACCAGTCGCGTTTTACGCTTTCTGGTTTTGCGCTAAAAGTTTTCATTATATAAAACCCATATAAATTTTTTTATTTATGTCTTTACCTGCCAATTAAAGCAATCTAAAAACAATGTCCAGTGTGCTTGAATCTTACCCCTTCGAGCAATTTTCGAAAGCGTGCGCTGTATATTCTCGGGAAAAAGAACACACAACTGACTTGGGCAGGCGCAGGATTATACAAGAGAGGGAATGAAAAATCACCTGTTAATTGACAATTAATCTAGGTTTTTTCAGTTATTCAGCAGGATCAAGCCGTTTCGCTAAGTCCCTCACAAAAATAAGCAACTTAGCGAGTTATTAACGTCTATTAAGGTTTGTGTGCTTCAGCCAAATAATCATGTGATTGCATTTCTTGCAACCGGCTCAAACAGCGTCTAAATTCAAAATTTAGCTGGCCAGTCGTATAAAGCGATTCCATGGCAACCTCTGCAGAAATAATTAGTTTAACGCGGCGCTCATAAAATTCATCAACCATTGCAATGAAACGACGAGCGATATCATCTGTCGCTTGCCCCATCTGCTCAACATTACTAAGTAATACTGAATGGTAGCAGCGCGCGATCTCCATATAATCCACTTGGCTACGCGGCCCATCACAAAGCGAACGAAATTCAACAAGCAACACGCCGTCTGCGTCCAATCGCACATCAATAGCGCGTCCTTCGACGTCTATACTGCCGACGTCATGACCAGGTTCAGGTGCCAACTGGTCAAAATAGGTCAACAAATTACTGTCTGCTGTTTCATCTAATGGATAATGAAAAATTTCCGCTTGCTCAAGTGCGCGCAATCGATAATCGACACCAGAATCGACATTGACGACATCAGTGTTTTCATTGATTAACGTGATTGCAGGCAAAAAGCGTGCTCTTTGTAAACCGTTGCGGTATAAATCATCAGGCACAATATTAGAAGTCGCCACCAAAATAACGCCGTGACCAAATAACTCTTGAAACAAACCGCCAAGAATCATCGCATCTGTGATATCTGATACGAAAAACTCGTCAAAACAAATGATTTTAGCTTCTTTAGCGAACTGCTTAGCGATGATCTTTAATGGGTCACTTTGTCCCTGCAAAGATGTTAGTTCATGATGAACACGGTGCATGAAGCGGTGAAAGTGCACTCGCATTTTTTCTTCAAAAGGCAATGCTTCAAAGAACGTATCCACTAAGTACGTTTTTCCACGACCAACGCCTCCCCAAAAATAAATACCTTTAATTGATTTATCTTCGGTTTTACCACCAAGGAATGATTTCAATTTATGACCAAATCCCTTAGGCTTGTCCTGTGGCGCTGTTAGCTCATCATATAAACGTTGTAGATGCTTCACAGCGTTTTCTTGAGCAGCATCATAGCTAAAATCATCTCGCGTTAAGTCTTGTTGATATTTTTGTAACGGGGTAAGCTGAGACATAGATCGCGAATTTCCTTCAAACAATATTTGCGGTTAATTTAGGGACATTATTTTCAAAGCCAGAGATATTAGCACATTCGTTAAAACTGGCACTATCATTCTTTAGGAGACAACATGGATTTGACGATTAGCATTTTATTAATTGTTCTTGCTGCGGTTATCGGATTTATTATTGGTAGAGTTACGTCAAATAAGTCGACTGATAACAACGCTGAAAAAGCCAAAACACAACAGCTTGAAGCCGAGCTTAATCAATATAAACAAGATGTTGAGCAACACTTCGCATCAAGTGCAGAATTGCTTGGCAATATGGCAAAAGAATACCAAAACGTTTACCAGCATATGGCGCAAGCACAACAGAGCCTATTGCCGGATAGTGAAGTCAGCATCAAAATTCCATTTAAGGAAACTAAAGATACTAACTTAGTTCAAGACGCTATCGCAGATGTCGAGCTAGAAGCACAAGAAGCCGCGAATGACGTGCACGAATCAGCCACCGCTCAACCGAATGACTATGTGCAAGGAACTCACAATATCATTACACCAAAAGCTAACGACGATGACAAAGCATCAGCGTAATTAACACAATAAAGAACGCCAGCATCACTTGTTGATTCTGGCGTTTTTTTATACCTTAAGAAAGATATCAGTACAAAAAAAGACCTACTGTTGGTTGGTTCCTGTGTATTCTGGAACTATTCTAATTTACAGCAGTCCTCTGAAATGTACGTATTCTTTTAGTTTTGGAGAAATCAAAATATGACAGCCAAAAAACTTACCGTTATCAGTGCCGCATTACTCGCGCTTTCACTTGGATTAACTTCAGCGCCTTCTCACGCAGCATGGCCTAACTCAAGTAGCTCGGAACAAGTTTATAGCTTGGCGCCGATGTTAGAAAAAATCACCCCAGGGGTAGTTTCAATTTCAGTCGAGGGGACTCAAAAATCGAAAAATCGCATTCCTGAAGCATTTCGTCCATTTTTAGGCCGTGGTGGCCAACAGCGTGAACAACCGTTTAGAGGGTTAGGTTCAGGCGTTATCATTGATGCGGAAGAAGGTTACATTCTAACGAACCACCATGTTGTCGATAATGCAGATAAGATTAAGGTATCTTTAAACGACGGTCGCAGTTTTGATGCAAAAATGATTGGTTCAGATCCACAGAGTGATGTCGCCCTGCTACAAATTGAGCCAGACAACTTAGTGGAAGTAAAAAAAGCAAATTCCGACGATCTTCGTGTTGGTGATTTCACCGTTGCTATTGGCTATCCATTTGGCTTGGGGCAAACGGTCACCTCAGGTATTGTTTCAGCACTAGGACGTTCAGGATTGAACAATCAAAATTTGGAAGATTTCATTCAAACCGATGCAGCTATCAATAGTGGTAACTCAGGCGGCGCATTAGTGAACCTAAAGGGCGAGTTAATCGGTATCAATACAGCGATTATCGCTCCGACAGGTGGTAATGTCGGGATCGGTTTCGCAATTCCTATCAACATGGCAAGTAACTTAGTTAATCAGATAATCGAGTTTGGGGAAGTGAGACGCGGTGCATTAGGTATTTCAGGACAACCGCTTACTCAAGAACTTGCGGAAAGCTTTGGTCAAAAAACAAAACACGGTGCCTTTGTTAGTCAAGTGATGGAAGACTCCGCAGCGCAAGAAGCAGGCATTGAAGCTGGCGACATCATCATCAAAGTCAATGGTAAATCAATCAAAGGTTTTTCAGATCTTAAGGCCAAAGTAACGACCATGGGGGCGGGTAGTAAATTAAAAATAACCGTCGTTCGTGATGGTAAAGAAAAAACACTAAACGTAACACTCAAAAAGGCTGGCGGTGCCGATGTAAACGCCGCTGCTATTCACCCGAAACTAGAAGGTTCAACGCTATCAAATAGCGATGATGGCTCAGTAAAAGGCATTCTAGTTACTGATATACAACGTAACTCACCGGCTTTCCAAGCGGGACTACGTAACGACGATATCATTATCGCTGCAGGTAGAACGCGTGTGAAAAGTGTCGGTGAATTACGTGAGTACATCAAGGATCACGAAGATGTTGCAGCGCTTCGCGTAAAACGTGGTAACAACGTGCTCTACATTATTATTAGATAGGTCAATCTCGCTTTTATTTATCAAAGCTAGCCTCGTGCTGGCTTTTATTTTTCTCCCCAAAATTAACCGCTTATGTTAACCTTCTTGGTCAGCGATTTTTACGAGATTACGATGTGTTAAAAGGGATCACTTCAACAATAAAAGCAGCGGCTTTCGGGTTAATTATTGGCGCACTTATCGTGATCGTCTTACCGACAACACGTACTGCGATATTGAGTGCAGTGAAGCAGTGGTTAGTTATTCATACTGCGCCGGTGTCTTATTCTTATGCCATAAAACGTGCTGCGCCCGCAGTCGTTAATATTTACTCAATAACTCAGCACCGCACTCCGCTTAATGAAGTTGATATGCGCAGACGAGGTCTCGGCTCAGGCGTTATTATGTCGGCTAACGGCATTATCTTAACCAATTTACACGTTATTGCAGGTGCCGATATCATTTATGTCGCTCTACAAGATGGTCGTCGTGGCGTTGCAAGTATAATAGGCACAGATCCCCTCACCGACCTCGCTGTTTTAAAGATTAAATTAGACAATTTGCCATTTATCCCTGTTAGCCTTAAGCACAATCCTCAAGTGGGTGATTTAGTTTTTGCGATTGGTAATCCCTATAATTTGGGTCAAACCATCACTCAAGGGATTATTAGTGCAAACGGTCGAAAAACGCAGGTTTTTCCAAATTATTTCGTAGACTTAATTCAAACTGATGCTGCTGTTAACGCAGGAAATTCTGGTGGTGCATTGATTAATTCACGGGGCGAACTTGTGGGTATCAATAATGCCAACTTTAATACCTTCATGAATGAAACCAACGGCAACACGAGTAACGGAATAAGTTTTGCCATTCCCGCGAAATTGACTTTCAGTATTCTCAAAGAACTGCTTACTGAAGGCTATGTTTCCCGTGGTTCATTAGGCTTTGATGGTGAAACGGTTGTTAGTAATTCAACATTCAATATCGATATTGGTGCGGTCAGAGTCACAAATGTCTATCAGGAAGGTCCAGCTTATGCAGCCGGGTTACGTACTGCTGATGTCATTACCAAGGTCAACGGCAAACAATTCAATAATTTAAGCGAATTACGCTATCAGATCGAAACAACTAAACCGGGTAATACAATAAACTTTACAGTAGTTAGAAATGGCCAAGATATCGAACTATCAATGGAAACTGTTGAGCTAGGTAGCTTTTAATACTCATAAAAAAGGCGCTAACTAATCAAGTTAACGCCTTTCATTTGCTATAAAGATAAAAGCTTAGTCATTTAAGCGAACGATCGTCGCACCTAGGCCATTAAGCTTTTGTTCGATTTTTTCATAGCCGCGATCAATATGATAAATACGATCAACAACAGTCTCGCCATCACTTACCAAGCCTGCAATCACTAAACTCGCAGATGCACGTAAATCTGTTGCCATCACCTGAGCACCACTTAAACGCTCTTTACCGTGACAAATAGCGGTGTTGCCTTCTAATTCGATAGTAGCGCCCATACGTTGTAATTCAGGTACATGCATAAAACGGTTTTCGAAAATGGTTTCAACAACATTCGCATTACCATTAGCCAATGCATTTAAAACACAAAATTGAGCCTGCATATCTGTTGGAAATGCAGGATGTGGCGCCGTCTTAATACTTACAGCGTTTGGTTGTTTGCCATGCATATCAAGGCTGATCCAATCATCACCCGTACTAATATCAGCCCCTGCTTCTTCCAGTTTGGCAAGAACAGGTTCAAGTGCACTAGCATCAGCATTTAAACAGCGAATTTTTCCGCGTGTAATTGCTCCTGCGACTAAAAAGGTGCCTGTTTCTATACGGTCAGGCATAACTCTATATTCGACGGCATTTAAGCGCTCAACGCCTTCTATAGTAATAGTCGCTGTACCCGCACCAGAGATTTTAGCTCCCATTGCGATGAGATAGTTTGCCAAATCAACAATTTCAGGTTCACGAGCACTATTTTCAAGAATTGTCGTCCCTTGAGCTAAAGCGGCTGCCATCATCAGATTTTCAGTTGCACCAACACTCACCATATCCATAAAGATAGTAGCGCCTTGCAAGCGTCCATCAACACGAGCTTTAATGTAACCATTATCGACACTGATATCAGCGCCCATTTGCTTAAGACCCTGCAAATGCAAATTAACAGGTCGCGCGCCAATGGCACAGCCACCGGGCAAAGAAACGTCTGCTTCACCAAAGCGAGCGAGTAAAGGTCCTAACACCAAAATGGACGCGCGCATCGTTTTGACGAGATCATAAGGTGCGCAATATTGATTGATACTACAAGCATTCACCTGAAACAGGTTGTTATCAAAAGTGACGTTAGCGCCTAAGCTCTCTAGTACTTTACCGGTTGTTAAAATATCATTTAGCTCAGGGACATTAGTAATTCTTGTGTCGCCAGTCGCCAGAATTGTTGCCATTAGAATCGGTAATGCAGCGTTTTTAGCACCAGAGATGGTGACATCGCCTTGTAAACTATCGACGGCAGTGATTTTCAATTTTTGCACATTAACGCCTTAACTTAATGGATTAAGTAGTTGCTCACGCTTCCATTTTTCAGGGGTAAACGCTTTAATTGATACTGCATGTACAGCACCAGATGCAATAACTTCATTAAGCGGTGCATAAATAGCTTGTTGTTGCTTTACACGGCTCATGCTTTCAAACATGTCAGAAACCGCAATCACTTGATAGTGGCCATTTTCGCCTTTTACATGCAATTCATCTAATGAAAGCTGCGCCGCAATAAGCGCTTTAATTTCTTCAATTTCCATAACAACCTCTAATTCTTAATTTTGTAATAACGGCTCAGCATTATATAGCGCTATTAACTTGCTCAGCGCAGTCGTTGCGCCTTTATATTGCAGCTTGATTTTTTTCGACTGACAATATTGCTGTAGTTCAATAAGATACGCTAAGCCAGCACTATCAACATGAGATAGCTGTGCTAAGTCTACGGTTAGCTGGTCATTATACTGTTGCATCTTCTTTTTAATAGGAAATAATGAAGGAACTGTCGATTGCGACAGTTTTCCATTCAATACTACCGTATTTTCATTTTCTGATTGCCACGTGATAGTCATTTATTGAGCCTTCGCTTCCACCGACTCCGCAGCTTTCTTATTAAGCTGTGTTATCAAGTAATCAAATCCTTTCTTATTGATGATGCCATCAAATTCTTTAGCTTTAGTTGCCACCATGCTTAAGCCATTACCAGCTACCATGTCATAAGCTTTCCAATTACCAGTCTTTTTACTTTTACGTAATTTGAATTCAATATCAATTGGAGGTCGTTGCGCGTCAACAATAGTTACTTTAACAGTAACCACTTTTTTGCCTGTGATGTCACCTGCTGGTGCATAAACAATTTTTTGATTGTCATAAAGCGTAAAGATGTTGGCATAGGTAACAACTAAGTAATCTCGGAATGCTTCACTAAATTCGCTAAATTTCTTTTCTTTTTTAGCTTTCTTATAGTGTTTATTACCTAATACTGTTGCTGCTGCGCGTTTATAATTGATATAAGGCATCAACTCTTGTGCAACAATCACTTTAAGGTGATTCAAATCTTTATCGATGAGGTCTTTTTCTGCGCGAAAACGCGAAAATGTTGCTTCACTCGCATTCTTAATCATCACGTGAGGATCTTTCATATCAAACAGTGGCTTGTCTGCCGCCGCTGTATTTAATGAAAATGTGCTAGCTACAAACGCTAACGTTAACCCGATATTTTTAATTAATGTTTTCATACTATTACTCCTAGTCTTCACTATTTCCGTATAGGAACTGACCGATCAAATCTTCAAGTACCATTGCTGAACGCGTATCTTCAATGAGATCGCCATCGGCCAAAATCTCGGTTTCTTCATCAACAAAGCCCGGTGTTAAACCAACGAACTGCTCACCTAATAAACCAGAAGTTAAAATGGCTACCGAACTAGAATCAGGAAACTGATTAAAATTAGTGTCAATTTCCATCACGACTTTCGGAGCAAAATCTTCATCAAGACTAATCGACGCAACACGGCCAACAACAACAACAACAAC